>CANQLO010000032.1 GCA_947624715.1 uncultured Clostridia bacterium | reverse complement strand
GTTGTACCAAAAATTAACTCAAAAATTTTTTTAAATATTTTTCAAAAAAATGTTGACATTTAATAGTTGGTCTTGTATATTTTTTTCTTATTTTACTCTCTTAACACCAAAATAAACTATGTAAGTATTTGCCTACATAGTTTATTAATTAACTAAATAGGCACAATCATTATCCTGTACCTTTACAATAATTATTGTAAAGGTACAGGTTTGATATGGTGGTGATGTATAGCTTTTATAGAATTTAATATCATTTTCAAAATATTCAAACCTTCTTTCTTATTTTTTTGTTTAGGGAGGCATAAAAATTCTGCCTCCCCTTTTGATGAAAACATTCAAATTTAAAGTTCCTTGTCAAGGTAGATTTTAATATCCGTCTCGTTCTTTTCCTTTATAATTCGTTCCATTTTGTCAACACTAGTTACTCCTTCGAGGAGTTTGAAACCTAATTTAATTGCAATACCCTATGACATTGATTTACCGACTTCTAAAGTTTTCATATAAACTTTTTCAAAGCCTTCTCTCCTAAGAACTTCAAGTGCATACTGCATTAAACATGTTCCAATTCCTTTTCCTCTATACTCTTGCAAAACTGTCATATCCGCAAGATAAGCCACTTTTTCTGGATGCTCATAATGGACAGGATGTAAATCCTTCATTCTCATAGGTCTAAATGTAATGAGACCAACACATGCATTATCCAGATAGTATCCACATACATACCCATCGTTCAACAAATCCTCGTATTCATCTCGAATCATCTGATCCGTCCAAGCTTCATAGTAAGGTGGATTTCTGAAAACTTTATATAAATTCATAAAGTCTTCAATTTTATCTGGAGTTATTGCTTCAATTCTCCGTTTCACCATGTAGTTTTCCTCCTTTGATAAGATTTCTACAGAGTACCTATTCCCATTAGTTTCAACATTGCCTAATATTGTTGCTTTTGATATTTCTCCTTCTGAATAGACAATTTTAGCTGTTATTACCATTCCAGAAGGTTGTAAAACATCAATTTCCTGACTTTTCTGATTCAAAAAAGCCTCAACCATACAAACCGCTGTTGTCCCAGATCCACATGCTGTTTCATAAAAAAGCGTATCAATTGATTTAACCCAAACAATTGGATTAATTTTTAATAAGCCTTTTTCTTGTTCACAGAACATAACGCCGACTGCTTCGCTGTAATCAAGATTATATTGATGAATAAAATTCATACCTATAGCTTTTAAATTATCCTTATCTTTAAGGTATTTTTTAGCTATATTTTCTTGAATAACAACTGTAACCATTCCATTCATTTTAACAATGAAAATTCCTGGTTCTTTTTCAGTAATAACATCTGTCCCATGATAAAGTGGAATTTCACACCATGCTTTTCCATTTTTATCAACACCAGCATTAATGGTATCTTTAACATTGACAGTCATTTTCAAACTTCCTTCCTTACCATTTAAATAAATCGCTGCAGCACTTCTTGTTGCATTTCCGCAAAACTCTCCACCTGCCATCTGCAACTCTGGATTTCCAGTAGGATCAATAAATCCAACTTGCTCAACATTGGAATGTTTTGCCATAATTGCATCGTTGATAAGTTTCTTTTGCTGTTGAGTATAATTCAATCCATATACAAAAGCAGTATCATTTCCTGCTGGTACATAAATTGAATACTCAACACTAAACGATTTGTTACAATGCTTTGGTTTCATGTTGTTTTTCTCCTTTCTTTCTTAATAGAGGTAGGTATAAAAATATCTATACCTAAAATATATATTACTACATGAAGTATTATATATTATTTTGTATTAAAATTCAACTATTTCAATGGTTTAAGTCCTTTATCCGAATAACTTTATATTTTTCTATCAAATCAATTAGATTTAGTATTTCTTCCTTTTTATATTTAAATTTTGTTTTATTACATATTAATCTTGTACTTACTTCAATAATTGTATCTATTACCTCTAATCCATTTGCTTTCAATGTTGCTCCAGTTTCAACTATATCAACAATTGCATCAGTTAATCCAACAACAGGACCTAATTCTACTGAACCTTCTAATTTTATAATTTCCACATCTTCATCTTTACTTTCAAAATATTTTTTAGCAATATTAGGATATTTTGTTGCAATTCTTTTTCTTCTATTAAATTTAGCATTTTTAAAATTTGGATAACTACATACCGCAAATGAACATTTACCTATTTCTAAATCTAATAATTCATAATAATCTTTAAATGGATTTTCGAGTAAAGTGTCACTTCCCACAATTCCTATATCAACAATTCCATGTTCAACAAAAGTAACAACATCATTTGACTTTGCAAAGATTATTTCCATTTTATCTTCTATATTTATTTGTAATTCTCTATCCTTGTTTATTAATGGATCAATATTATATCCTATTTTTTTTAAGGTTTCTGTCATTTTTCTTTCAATTCTTCCTTTAGTTAATGCTATTTTCAGCATTTTCCTCACCTACTTTCGCAATTGCTTTCAAGATGTTATTCATATAATATGCCATACCTATTGCTGGAACATCCTTTCCAAAATTTTCATATAATTTATCATATCTTCCTCCACTTATTATAGGTTCTTCAACATATTTACTATAAACTTTAAATATTATTCCTGTATAATATTCCATATTAGGTACACATGCTAAATCAAATAAATCTTGTTCTTTCATATTCATAGTTTCATATAATTCTTTTAGTTCTATCAAACTATTTCGTAATTCCTCATCTTCTAATTTTCTTATTGTTTCATTTAAAACATCTATATTTCCATTTAATCTAGGTAATGATGTTATAAAATGTTTTAAATTTTCTTCCAAATTATATTTTTCACTAAATTTTTTTAATCCACTTATATTTTTTTGAATTAATAAATTAGAAAATTCTTCTTTTGTTTCATCCCCAATTAATTGACATAGTCTATTATAAAATCTTGCAGATCCTAATTCTATTTTTAAATCTTTTAACTCAAATATTGGTAATGATTTTTTCAATAGAGATATACATTCAACATCTCCTTCAATAGCTTTTTTTCCAATTAACTCTGTACCTATTTGATATATTTCACTACTTTTTCCTTTATGTTCTTTTTCTTTTCTATATACTTTTCCAAAATAACAATATCTTGCTATTTTATCTTTTTTTTGAGCAATATAATATCTTGCTAATGGTACTGTAAAATCCCATCTTAATGCAACATCTTTTCCTTCCTTATCAATATATTTAAATAATGTACTTTCATCCAAATTTTTATATACACTTTTATATAATTCAACATATTCAAAGGTTGGCATTAATGTTTCTAAATATTTTTCTTCATAAAATATCTTTCTTAATCTTTCTTCGAATTTTCTTAGTTTATTTACATTATCAATTATTACACCACTGCTTTCTTCTGGTATAGCGAATTTATATAGTTCCATTTCTTCCTCCTAAAAAAAAAGGTAAACAATATATTGATTTATATTATTTACCTACATATTTTAATATTATTATTATATAGGCACATCAAATTGACTTGTGCCCATTTTGTTTTAGACACAAGTATAAAAATGATGATGCACTTTATTTAAAATATTTTTCTTGTTCATTTTTAATACCTTTCATTTTTTATTATAATACATTATTTTTTTTTTCTTGTCAAGTATCAATTTATTTTTTTTACTATATTTTTTTTACTATATTTTAATAGTTAAGGAGACTACACGGAAGTTTAACAGTTAATTAAAGAAAAATTTTACAAAAGTATTGCAAATACTTTATTTTTTTGTCAAATTTTAAAAATGCTCTTGTGGTATGTTGTGGCATGTGTTATAATAAGAAAAAAAACAAAGGAGTAGATTATAATGAAATTATATACCCACAAATCACTAAGGCAAAAAGTAAGACATAACATAAAGACCATAAAGGATTATCTATAAAAATGCTTTTCAATAATCCATTTTTGTATAATGCTATTGTCATTAAAGCCATAATTGTAATTGATAGAATTTTAGATGTTATCTCCGTCATAAATGATAAATTGCATAAATACTGATATATTGCATTCAATTGAATCCATAAGCAAAAAACACTTACTATTGTTGTAAAAATCATAACTATTTTTGAATTTACTACCTTTTCTAAATTTGGAATTCTATATGCTATAAATCCAAATAATGGTATTGCTAATGAATTTGCTATTGCCCATATTATAAATGGTATTACTCCTTTCGTTTGCATCGTTTCCATTCCTACTACTAGTGATGTACCCCATGCCCAACTTGCAGCTAATGACATAGCATAAAATAATGTTGAACTCTTTTTTAACATTTCTTTCATAACCTTTCGATTCTTATGAATCTATTTCTCTTATTTTATTATACTTATACTAATCTTTTTATCATTAGCAATTATATGAACATTCCCTCCTATTGGGAATGTAAATATCGGTGTAGTATGACCTATATCTGCATTAATTATAATTGGAATATCTTTCAATTTTCTTTTTGTTTCTATAATTTCTTTCCATTTATTTCTATCCATCTCTGAGATTTTTTCACTTCTTCCTATTACTAAGCCTCTTATTTTCTTTCCTTTAGCAGAATGTAATAGAGATTGAAGATTTCTATCAAATTCTTTCATGAATGCTTTTCCTGTTTCTCCATCATCTTCTATGAACAAAATTGAATTATCTAAATCAGGCATATACTCTGTACCTTGTAGCAAGTTTAATGTACAAAGATTTCCTCCTATAATTTTTCCTTCTGCTTCTCCATATTGTATTACTTCCATACCTTTGTTACTTATAAATTCTCTTTCTTCTTGATTTTTCATCCATTTATCGTTACTCCACTGTTCTGAAGATTTTATTTCAATGTCCTTTTTCTCAATAAAAATTTTCTTAAAATAATCAACTGTATATTCTAAACCATATTTCATACCAAAGCTAAAAAATTGTGGTCCAGAAAAAGTCATTAATCCTGTTTTAGTATATATAGCGTTAATTAAAGCTGTATTGTCAGAAAATCCGCAAATAATTTTAGGATTCCTTTTAATTAATTCATAATCAATATAATCTAGTATTTGATTTACATTATATCCTCCAATAGCAGTTAGTATCGCTTTAACACATTTATCATTAAAAGCTTCATGTAAATCTTCTATTCGTTCATCTATAGTTGCACATTTAAAATCATCATTTGAACACTTTAATGTGTTTTTTCCAAATGTAACCTTAAATCCCATTTCTTCCAATCTGGATTTTGCTAGATTAACCGTATTTTCTTTTAAGATAGACATACTTCTCGATGGAGCAATAACTCTAATTTCATCACCTTTTTTTAATTTTTTTGGAATTATTTTTTCCATTTCACAACAATTCCTTTCTTTTTAATATTAAAGTATTTATATTATATCACTTATAATAATTTGTGCATATAAAAAACAGAATAGAAAAAAAACTCTACTCTGTTTTTCTTTATTTAATTAATCATCTATTTTAGTAAAAAATCTTATTGACCATAAACCAGATATTCCTACTAATGTATATACTATTCTACTTAATACACTCATTGATCCAAATAATGTTGCGACTAAGTCAAATCCAAATAACCCAATAAGTCCCCAGTTTATAGCACCGATTATTACTAATACTAGTGCAATATAATCTATTACTTTCATTGTCTTTTACTCCTTTTTGTTTTATTTTCATTATTTATTATATGCATATATAATAAATTTATACAAAAAGAAATAATTTACATTTTATGCATTTTTTGTAAATTTCCATGAATCTTTACACATATCTTCAAGACTTTTTTCTGCTTTCCAACCTAAAACTTTTTCTGCTTTACTTGGATCAGCATAACATTCTGCAATATCTCCTGGCCTTCTTGGTGCAATTTGATATTTTATTTTTACCCCAGTTGCTTTTTCAAAATTTTTTACAATTTCTAAAACTGAATATCCTTTTCCTGTTCCTAAATTGTAGGCTTCTACTCCTGTCATTTTTGTTGCTCTTTCTATTGCTTTTATATGTCCCTTTGCCAAATCGACAACATGTATATAGTCTCTTACTCCTGTTCCATCTGGTGTATTGTAATCATTACCAAATATATTTAAATGATCTAATTTTCCTAAGGCAACTTGATTTATGTAAGGCATTAAATTATTTGGTATACCATTTGGTGATTCTCCAATTAGTCCACTTTCATGTGCTCCTATTGGATTGAAATATCTAAGTAAAACTACACTCCATTCATTATCTGATTTATATACATCTTCTAAAATTTGTTCAATCATAACTTTTGTTTGTCCATATGGATTAGTTGCTGATTTTGGAAAATCTTCTTTTATAGGTACTGTACTTGGATCACCATAAACAGTTGCTGATGAGCTAAACACTATTTTCTTAACATTATGTTTTCTCATACAGTCTAATAATGTTAGTGTTCCTGTAATATTATTATGATAATATTCTATTGGCTTTTCAACTGATTCTCCAACTGCTTTTAAGGCTGCAAAATGTATTACAGCTTCTATATCTTTATTATCTTCAAAAACATTATTTAAATTCTTTTTATCTAATAAATCTACTTCATAAAATTTAAAATCTTTTTTTGTTATTGTTTTTATTGCTTCTAATGCTTGTGGTTTACTATTTGAGAAGTTATCTACAATAACTACTTCGTAACCTGCTTCTAATAATTCAACAACTGTGTGTGAGCCTATAAATCCTGCTCCTCCTGTTACTAATACTTTCATTTTTTCTCTCCTTTAAGTTAATTTTTTATCATTATGTATAAGTTATTTTTTACAAATAATTATTGTTTAATATTATTACTTATGGAATTTTTCTCTAAAAATTTTTACAATAGCCTTACTATCTATTTCAAAATGTTCCATCAAACTTTCTGGTTTTCCTGACATTCCAAATTTGTCTTTTATTCCCAGCTTAATTAATTTTTTTGGACTTTTCTCAGTTAATACATCTGCTATAGCCGTTCCTAATCCTCCAATTGTATTATGATCTTCTACTGATACCAATATTCCAGTTTCTTTTGCTGATTTTATAATCATTTCACTATCTATTGGTTTAATCGTATGAATATCAACAACTCTTATATCTATTCCATATTTTATTAATTCTTCTTGTGCAGTAATTGCTTCTGACACTGTAACTCCTGTTGCAAAAACTGTGCCATCTAATCCTTCTCCAATTTGTACGGCTTTTCCTATTTCAAAATCTACATCTTCTTCATATATTACTGGAGTTTTTAATCTACTTAATCTTAAATAAACTGGTCCATTATACTCTGAAATTTTTTGTACTAATTTTCTTGTTTGTACATCATCTGATGGTGAAACTACTACCATGTTTGGAAGCCCTCTCATTAAATTTATGTCTTCTAACATTTGATGTGTAGCACCATCTTCTCCTACTGTTATTCCTGCATGTGTTCCGCATATTTTTACATTTAATTTTGGATATGCAATGCTTGTTCTTATCTGGTCATAACATCTTCCTGTTGCAAAAGCTGCAAATGTTGCTGCAAATGGTACCTTTCCACAAGTTGCTAAGCCTGCAGCTGTTCCAATCATATCTGCCTCTGCAATTCCTACTTCTATAAATCTTTCTGGATGCTTTTTCTTAAATAAGTCTGTTTTAGTCGATGAATCTAAATCAGCATCTAATACAACAATATTTTCATTTTTTAAATCTGCTAATGCTTTTCCAAAACTTTCTCTTGTTGCAATTTTTGTTACTTCTTCCATTTGTTATTTTATATAACTTTTAACCAGTTATATATCTCCTTAAATTAAATATTTAGGTTTTTAAAAGTGTACCTATAAACTTTTATATAACATATTTAGGCTTTAAAAGGTTGCCCATAAGCCCTTATATAACATTGCTAAAACTTAAATCTTATAACTATAATTTGCTATTAAGTTCTTCGACTGCTGTTTTATATTCCTCATCATTTAATGTTTTTCCATGCCATGCTGGATTTCCTTCCATAAATGATATTCCTTTACCTTTAATTGTTTTTGCAATAATTGCTGTTGGTTTTCCTTTTGTCTCTTCTGCCTTACCAAATGCAAATATTATCTGTTCAATATTATGCCCATCTATTATTACAGTATTAAATCCAAAGCTTTTGAATTTATTTTCAATATCTCTATCATTTAAGCCTTTTATTTCTTCCGTTTTTCCTGTTAATTGAAGATTATTACAATCTACTATTACACATAAATTATCTAATTGGTATTTGCTTGCAGTCATAGCTGCTTCCCAAATTTGTCCTTCTTGTAATTCCCCATCTCCAAGTAAACAGTAAACTCTGTATCCCATGCTATTCATTTTTGAAGCTAATGCCATACCATTTGAAACAGATAAGCCTTGCCCTAAAGAACCTGTTGACATATCAACTCCAGGAACTTTATTTAAATCTGGGTGTCCTTGAAATGGACTATCAATATGTCTAAATGTTACTAAATCATCTACTAAAAAATATCCCCTTTCTGCTAGTGTTGCATATAAAGCTGCTGATGCATGACCTTTTGATAAAACAAATCTGTCTCTTGATTCATCATCTGGTTTTTGTGGGTTTATATTCATTTCATTAAAATATAATACTGTTAATAAGTCTGCACATGAAAGTGAACCACCTGGATGTCCTGATTTTGCATAATATATTGCTTGTAAAATATCTTGCCTTATTTTATTTGCTTTTTCTTCCAAAGCTTCTACCTTTGTTATTTTCATATTAAATCTATTCCTTTCTTACTTTGCTCATAAAGCTCTTATAAATATATCTTTCAAACTTTTTTATCTAATTTTTAATGGTTTAAATTGTAAGTAATCTGAACTTACTAACCTTAAATTTATTCCTTCTATGTTTCCTACTACCGCTTCTGAATGTGAACTTCCGTGTAAATGTCCATAAATGCATTCTTTTACATTATATTTTTTCAATATCTCTAAGTATTGACTTTTTTCATTTTTTTCTAGCATACTTTTAAGAATTGGTGGATAATGCATCATGCATATAATATCTTTACTATTGTTTTTTTGTATTCCATCTTTGATAGAAAGTTCTAATCTTGTTAATTCTCTGTTTAGCATTTTTTCACTATTTTCTGTGTCATTAAAGGCCCATCCTCTTGTTCCAACAATTAATACATCATCTATTTCAATTGATGTATTAAAAATAAAATCAATATTAGAAAATCCATTTTGCTTTAAAAATTCTCTCATACTTTTTAAAGTAGTCCACCAATAATCATGATTTCCTTTTAATAAAATTTTATTTCCATTTAATTTATTTAAATATTGAAAATCTTGTAAAGTATCTTCCAGATATGTAGCCCAAGAAAAATCTCCGTGGAATTAATACAACATCATCTTCTTTAATAATTTCATTCCAATTCTTTTCTAATTTCTCCTCATAATTTTGCCAATGATCTCCAAATATATTCATTGGCTTATTTGTACCAAAAGATAAATGTAAATCTCCTATTGCATATATTGACACTTATTTTCTCCTTTTAATTCATATTTTTATATTTTAAAACTCCACCATACTCATTTTCAAAAACTTTCTCTGTATTAAATTCTAAAATATCTTTGTATTCTTTATAATAAAAACCTCTATTAAAGTATATTAAATAGTTTACTTTACATGTTCTTCTATAAACATACATCATTTTACTTTCCAATAAAAATTGCCCACTTTTATTTTCATCTTTATTTATTCTTCTTAAAATTGAATATGTCCAGAATCCTTGCTCCATATCTCCTGCCACTTCTATTGTTTTGTCTTCTGGAATATTATCTTTTACATACTTTAAAATTTCTAATTCTCCTGTCTTCAAGTCCTTTTCTTCTTTTAAAATTGCCTTATTAACATTATAAATGTCTGCTACTTGTAATACATTTTCATGTAAGTTTGGTATCTTATCTATCAAATTACAATTAGAAAATACTACATTTAGAAATACAATTAATACATATACTCCAATACAAGAATATGATATATATTTATGTTTTTCATGTATTACCAATAATCCCTTAAAGCTTAAATACGATAAGAAAAGACACAATGGATAATAGTTCTTACCTAAATAATAAAATGATACTCTTCCAAACTTAGCACCAATTAACAAAAGCATTATGAATAATACATTTAACAAAGTAATTAATATAGTTGCTTTATCTTCTTCCCATTTTTTATATACTGCAATAAATGTTAGTGGAAGTAATAATATCATATTTGAAAATAAATTTATATACATATAACCATTTGATGAGAAACTATTATTTATTAACTCACTTGAAGAACTAAATAATTGCTCTCCAGTTGTTATAAAACTTTGTATTGATGAGTTTTTATTCCAGAAAATCTGTGTTAATGTACTAAATAGATCAGGTTCTATATGGTATATATATCCTAAAACAAATGGAATAATCAGTGTAACTAGTAACATTATAAATAATTTTACTGTAAATAATTTTTTTCTTTTTTTATATTCA
Source organism: uncultured Clostridia bacterium (assembly GCA_947624715.1). The sequence continues at coordinate 9,905 of CANQLO010000032.1, read as the reverse complement.
TTATTACAGAAATATATCCATAGTCCACTATAAATGTATGGTACAAACATGTAATATGCTGCAAATACTCCAAAGTTTAATAGAAAAAATACTAATAAATTTTGTTTAAATCCTATATGCTCTCTATAATATATATTTATACTACATACAATTGCTTCAACTATTAATATTCCCATACTAAAGTATTCAAACCCAAATAAAAAGCTATTTAATGGATATCCTAATGTATATAATATTGAAAATACAAATGCTAAAAATTTTGTTGATTTATTTTTTGTAAAGCTTGCAAGTATACTATAAAATAGCCATCCAGATAAGAATAATACCAATATTCCAAAACTTATAAAGATATAATAATTGTAAAATGGATCAATTACACCTTGAAAACATTTCATTATTAAACCAGAATTTACATATGAAGCTGTTTTTCTACTATCAAATGTACCATATACAGCATCATTTTTTTCTGTCTTTGCCAATAAGGCATCTTCTTCTGCAAATTTTTCTGAAGCTATATAATGCACTGATGGATCTCCTGTTTGATACTTTATTTCAAAAGGAAATCCAAAATTTATATATGCCATGATTAGCACTGATATTCCAATTAAAATAATGTATATAATATCAATTTTGTCTATTTTAAATTTTTGTATCTTTTTTGATTTAATTAAATAGATTATTATTATTATACTAAATATTAAATTAATAATTACTAAATTTAATAATGTAATAGGTATATTAAAAAATGTTAATATATAACATATAAATGTATTATAACAAAACAATAATACCAAATTTAGTGCAATTTGTTTTAAAATATCAATTTTTTCTTCTGTTCTTCTGATTAATAAATAACTACCAAATAATATCAATAATGATATACAATAAATTATCCCCATTTTTTTCTTCCTTAATTTTAGTTATAATACTAAATCTGGTACTGCATTTAATGTTAAATCACTTATTTTGCCTGCTATATAATTATAGTATCCTGCTGAAGCTATCATTGCTGCATTATCAGTACAAAATTTTAAATCTGGCATATATACTTTTGCATTTTCAAGTTTTAGAAATTCACCTCTTATATAACTATTTGCTGAAACTCCTCCTGCTAGAACTATAGTGTTTATTCCTGTTTGAGTAATTGCTTTTTTTACATTTTGTATTAAAATATCTGATACTGTTTTTTCAAAGCTTTTGCATAAATCTTGTTTATTTATTCTTGGATTTTTATGATGTAAATTTATTACTGCTGTTTTTATCCCACTAAAACTAAAATCTAAATTTTCAAAGTGTGTTGTTGGAAGTTCTATTGTAGCTTGTCCTTTTTTTCCTAGCTCATCTATTTTTGGTCCACCTGGATATCCTAAATCCATTATTCTTGCAACTTTGTCAAAAGCTTCACCTATTGCGTCGTCTCTAGTTTTGCCTAATACTTCAAAATCTGTATAATCCTTTACATGTACAATTTGTGTATTTCCTCCTGACATCATTATGCAAAGAAATGGTGGTTTTAAATCCTTATATGTAATATAGTTTGCTGCAATATGACCTTCTATATGATTAGTTCCTATTAGTGGTTTATCTAGTGCAAAACTTAATGCTTTTCCATAAGAAAGTCCTACTAATAACGCCCCTACTAGTCCAGGCCCATATGTACATGCTACTGCATCTATTTTATCAAATTCTATATTTGCTTCATTTATTGCCATTTTTACTACTTCAGAAATATTTTGTATATGATTTCTAGATGCTATTTCTGGCACAACTCCACCATATAGCTTATGTATATCTATTTGGGTATTTATAACATTTGATAAAAGACTTCTTCCGTTCTTTACAACAGAAGCAGATGTTTCATCACAGCTTGATTCAATTCCTAATATATATATATCTTTCATTTATGCTCCTAATCCTATTATCCAATTTATTAATTTCATAAGTCCAGTATTTACAAATTTAATTCCTGGAGATATTATCAATCCTGCAACTGGAGTTACCCATATTGCTATAAATATAATGTATAAAATGTATTCATGATTCATATACCATGCTCTTGCTTTTGATGGTAAAAATGCTAGTATTATTTTTGAGCCATCTAATGGTGGTAATGGTATTAAATTAAATACCCCAAGTCCTACGTTTATTGATATTGTATAAATAATTACTGAATTTAATACATCTCCTACAGTTGTAAATACAAATCCTCTTCCAAAAGCATTTAATAATCCATAAATAATTGAAAATACAATTGCTAGTATAAAATTCATTGCTGGACCTGCTAAAGAAACTAATGCATTTCCTTTTTTTATGCTTACAGTTCTATTAAAATTATTTGAATTAATTTCTACTGGTTTTCCCCAACCAAATCCTGCAGTTAAAAGCAAAATCGCTCCTATTGGGTCTAAATGCTTAAATGGATTTAATGTTAATCTTCCCTGTCTTCTTGGTGTATCATCTCCGAGCTTATCTGCTGCCCATGCATGTGCATACTCATGAAATGTAATTGCTATTAAAATTCCTGGTATTGATAATACTAAAGCCAATAGTGCACCTGGTGTAGCTAAATAATAGCTTATATTATCTGCAATTAACCATATTAATAAAATTATCATAAATGGATTTGAGAAATTGCCAAAAAACATATTACCTCCTCGTAAAATTGGTTTATTTTTAATATCTATAAATTTATAAAAATCATTACTATTTTTCACTAGATAATATATCATACTTTAATTAAAATATCAATTATTTAATTGTACATATTTAAATATATTTATGTATACCATTTTATAATTTTATGTATACCAATTTTTGATTTTACTTGATTTTTCTTTAAAAATGTAGTATAATAAATGTATGTGTCATTTTTTTAATTTCGCCTAAATGATCATACAATTAACTATTTTTCATTCTCATCTATTGCTAATATAGTAATAGATTTTACATATATAAAAATAAAAAAACAATCAAAAAAGGAGAAGTAGAAATGAGTTTTAAGGAGTATCGTCGTTGTGTACGGAAATTGAAAAGGGTTCTTATTAAGGTTCTTGCAATTGAAGGGTTATTTGGTTTTTTGTTTCTGTTGATTAATCTGGGAATTTTTCTTAATGTAAACGCTCGGGCAAATGAGTTAAGAAAAAAAGAGAAGGAGATCTCAGCTCGTGAACAAGATGTTTCAGCTCGTGAAACTGATGTTTTCTATCACGAACAAGAAGTTTCCATCCGTGAGAAGAGAATAAGCAATTTGCAATATGAATTGGCCTTAAAGGACAGTTTAGTCAATGAATTAGGTGAATCTATAAATTCATTAAATGGATTTTTAGATGATAAATTAAACACCTTAAAAGAGCAAGCTGTTGTCTTGGATAACCGGACGGAATTTGTGTCCGGTATGCTCGACGAAGTCCTTGCCTCTGATGGAATGTATATTCCATCTCCAGAGGAAATAGACAACCTCTGTAAACTTATCTACGCTGAAGCTGGCAATCAACCGTATGAAGGCATGGTTGCTGTTGCGGAAGTTGTATTCAATCGTATTAGGAGTGAACAATTTCCTGATACGATTAACGAGGTAATTTTTGCTCCAGGGCAATTTTCTCCCTGTTCCAATGGGGGAATTAAGAGTAATGGTAGGTATGTTTCTCTCAACAGTGATGTCTCTGGAGAGATCAAACAAGCTGTTCTTGAAGCTTGGAGTGGCTCTAATATAACAGAGGCAATGCTAAAAAAAGAAGCCCTTAGCAGAGGAGTCAATGATCCCTCATACTGGGAAGGTGGAGCTTTATACTTTGCTAACCCTAGAGCTGTATCGAATTCTAGTACCAAAAATCAGATACTCTCATCCCAAGTGAAAGTATCAATACAGGATCATGTTTTTAGGCGAAGATGACGCAAATATAGACAGAAAAACTCTTGTTTTTCTGTCTATTTGCTTGTTTTTATTAAATATCTAATTATTAAATTTTTATTGATACAAACAAAAAAGAGATTCGTAAATTTAAGAACCTCTTTTTTGTTTTTGCAGTATTACTTATACGGACAGTACAATCCAACCTACAGAGTCGTCGTGCCCTCTGTCCGGATTCCAGTCTCTAAACACGTTGGCCAGTGGTAAATTGGCGCCACAATACACATAAGCACCTCCAACCAGAGACAAACTATTTGCTTTACCATTCTTTGTGATCTTGCAGAAGTTTGCTAAGTCGTACCAACGACCAATCCTTCTGCTTCCGGCGGCTTCATAGTCACCGAAATCTCCTTTGGAATCTATGTAGTGACCAATTTCTCTGCTTTGGTCACATACAAGTTTCCATGACTTGCTTACACTATAACCCAATTCATTATTGAGTTCTTTTATGAGCATTGCAAGGAAAAGAATTCTTTCCTCAGTAAATCCTAAACGGCTACCTTTTTCGGGTAAAAATTCCTTGGCTTCCTTCTCCCACCATCTGGCAGGTCTCCGGAACTCTGGTTTTCCGCCTTGCTTGTAATAGATCAAATCATTATTATCAACCGACGGGTCCATTACCTGTGCCCTGAAGTCCTCTAATTTTGAACCTTTCATTACTTTTAGAAGTCGTTCCTTAAACTTTCTCTGGTTATCAGTCTCCGGAACATGCTTGAAGATTTCATCTTCAAGCGACAATGTGCTTGCCCTTACAATTGGGAAGTACTTATCCAACCATTCCGGACTTCCCTTTGTTTCCTCCGGTTTGTTGGGTTTGTTGGCTTCCAATGCATCCTCGCTGATATCATAGATAATTTCTACAATATTACCTTTATTACCTTTGATATTTACCCGGATGTTCTCGGCCTCAGTTGGAAGATTGATTCGTTGTACTTTTACTGCTTTCATTAAGACATACCTCCTTAAAAATTATTTTATTGGATTAATTGCTTCATGTTTTTTCTACACATTACAGCACTTTATATTATATCATATTCTGTATGATTTTTCAAGTATTTTAATTATATTTTTCTTTTTTATTTCCAGATTTTTCATATTCAAAGTAAATTTATTAAAACTTATTAATCATTATTAGTTTTTAAATTATTATAAAAGCTTTTCTTATATTCTTCTATTTTTTCATTATCTACTTTGCCAATCCTAAATAGTATTTGTTCATTTAAAATTTTATATATTACATCCGTTTTTACTATACTATCTTTATTTTTCACCAATCTTACCATCGGAATAGGTATATTCTTTTACAAATACAATGTCACCAATCTCATAATTTATTTTATAAGATTCCTCTTCTTCTTTTAATATATTTTCGATTTTTCCTTTATGCCATTCCTCTTCAACTGGGTATTCGTCAAATGCTTCTTTTACATCTTTAACTTTACCATATTTATATGCTGTTTTTAAAAAATCGCTTAATTCTTCTTTCATTAAAACAATTTACCTTTCTATTTTTGTTTTTTATTTAATAACTTTTGTTATCTATTGATGGTCTGAAAGTGGTTTCATTGAACAAATATGCTAATTTTGTGTAATGTGCTTGTTTACTACTGTTTAGCTTATTTTCTCACTTTCAAAAAATGCTACTTTAATGCTACGCCATTCAATTTATTAAAACTTATTAAAATCTTTTAAATTATTTGCTCTATGTTCTAACTTTGTTTAATATATCATATTTTATTAAAAATTTCAATTATTTGTATGTATTTTAAAAAAACTCTATTTTAAAAAATAGAGTTAATTTTATCAATTTCTTTTTCTTTAAATTCATTAAATACGCTTGTATATGTGTTCAAAGTTACTTGAATATCTTTATGTCCTAATATTCTTTGAAGAACTACTGGACTAACACCATTTTCTATACATCTAGTTGCAAAAGTATGTCTTAACATATGTGTATTAACCCTACTTTTAGTAATATTGCATTGATATATTCTTTTTGTTTTTCTTCCACTTTTTTTTTGTTCCTTTTTTTTATAAACTCTAATATCTGCACTTTTACATAGTTTTTGAAATCTTGAATTAAAACTTGTGGCGTGTATAAAATTACCATTTTTTAAAAACAAAAAGCCTCTTTTTTGGATCTATGTCAAGTTTTTGGACACAAAATCGTGTAAATTTTATGCTGATATTTTTTCTACTTCATAAGGTATTTGATAATTTATTGCAGAGTGTATTCTTTTTCTATTATACCATCCTTCTATAAATTCAAATATTGCCTTTTTTTGCTTCTTCAAATGTTTCATACTCTTTTAAATTTACTTCTTCTTTTTTTAATATGGCATTGTGGATCTATTAATTTATTATAATTACTCATTTTTTACCTCTTTTCTATAATATTTTCCCTATTATTTCTAATTGTTTTTTTGCTTGCTTTTCTATTTCTTCTTCATCTGCTTTTTGCATGATTTCTTTTAACCCTAATATATAATCTTCTTCATCATAATTTATCTTTTTTTCTGAAATTCTATGTTCTTTTATTAAATTTTTGTTATAATATATATAGAGTTGACTTCCGATTTGTGTTAAATATACTGTTTTATTTATATACTCGGGGCTCACAGAATATCTTATTCCTTTATAATAAATTAATGCTGAATTTGATACTGTTGTGCTGATTGTATCATTTTTATATTCATTCATTAATTTCTCATTCGGTAATGGTTTAAGATATTCTCTTTCTTTTTCATATAGCATTAATGGTGGTACTCCTGTTGTATCATTTACTTGATTATTTGCCTTTCTCATTATTTCCTGTATAATTTTTATTAAATCTCCTTCTGTTTCAAAATCTCCTTCATATGGTTTTATCCAATTTATAAATCTGTTTGATGATTCAACTTTTCCTTTTGTATAAGCATGTCTTACTTTGCATTTTCTTGGTTTTGTACCCATATCTTTTGAAAAATTTTTAAATTCCTTATCAAATTCATGTGTTTACATATTTACAATACTACTCATATTATCTGTTAATATCTCTTCTGGAATTCCTCCTATAATCTCAAATGTATTTACTAAGCATCTTTCTACATCTATTCTTGTTTTATTTTTACTATATATAAATATATGGAATCTACTTGCACACAATATTGCTGAAAATACATTGAATGTATATATTTCTCCTTGTTTATTTTTTAATGTTATATTTTCTTTCCAATCAAATTGCATTTGTTTTCCGTATTCTGTCTCATATCTTGGATGAAATTCATTGTTCTTTTTTTCTCGTAATTTATTTTTTGTAACATATGCTCTCAAATTTGATGCACTACCAACATCTTCATTTTTATATTTATCTTTTAAATATTGATAAATTCCCGAAACTGTAACCCCTGGTATTGAAAGTTTTAGTTGTATTTCTTCTTTATATTTATCTAATTTTGAAACTTCTTTTTTTCTTTCCTTTACTTGCTTATTATCTTTAAAATATTCTTTTATTGTCCTTTTATCACAATTATGTATTCTTGCTAACTCTGAATAATTTGGTTTTATATTACTCATTTTATATATTGTAACCTCCTGTAATAATTTTTCTAAATCTTTCACTGTGTATACCTCCATTCATTTTTACATAAATGTAAGTATAACATAATTAAAAAGAATGTACATTTTTGATCATTAAAGTTTAATCATTTTTGTACATTCTTATTTTATCATTAACAGATGTTAAATTATCTGGTATATTTGTTGTATTTTGTTCTTTGAAAAGCATTGCTTTTCCATTTGAATAATGTATTAACCATTCATTTTGTGAATATTGTCTAAAAGTATATATTTCATTTGTTTTATCAGCTCCAATATAACCTAAATAACTACCTCTTTTTACTTGGTTAATTGCTGAATATGGTATATATCTTTCATCTTTATTTATTATATATAATATTCCGTATTTTCATTATTTTGATTTTCAAAATTTTTATCAAGCTAGCAAGCTAATTAACATAATATAAATTTCTATTCTAATCTTTTTAATAATTATAACCCGTGTTTTACCCTTTAAGTTAATTGAAATGACAGGCATTTACACAATGCCTGTCATATGAGAGGTTCAATCTAAAGGTTATGTTTTAGTTGCGAACAAAGCTTTTATACTTCTCTGTCTTAGTACGGTGATGTTGCAAAGAAAAGCAGATCGTAGGTTACTCCACTTTTGTTAAAGAAATAGAACATCGTATACGATCCTGCACCCAGATATGCTGGATTCAAATCATATGTGAATGTTCCCGCATAGGTCATCGTCATAGCTTCAGTTCCTAGAGTTTTTCCGTTTGAGTCTTCCAACCCAACGTAAAGAGTACAGGGTTCATTCACAGAGATCTGAACCCACATTCTCTGTTGCAGAGTCCCAAGCACAGTGAAAGAACTCCTAGTTGATGTTGTCTTTGTCTGCTGATTTATCCACATATCCAGCAGTTGGTCTGTTGCTCTCGGCGAAACATCGCCCACTTCCGTGGAACTTGCCACTTGTGCTACTGGTTCGGCAGCAAATGCAAATGTCGAAAACGACATTGCAAGTACCAGAGCCAAAATCAATGAGGTTACCCGTTTGATAATGCTCATAATATTCTCCTCTCGTTGTTTGTATTTAGATTGAACCTCTCTATTACAAAAATATCAGTCTTAGTGGACTAATATTAAAGTAATTTAATATATTATTTTACTATATTATACACCCAATTTTTTCATCTGTTATAAAATTGGATGTTTTTGTATGTTTTTGGAATTTTTGGATATTTTTGTACTTTTATAAAAAAAAATTGTATTTTTTATTATTTCATAAAAAATACAATTTTATGTAAATATAATTAGTAAAATTACTTTAAGCAACATAATCTTCTAAATTTGGTTCTTTTACATCATTATCTGTAACACTATTTGTTTCAATTTCATCCATTAAAACTAAGCTACTTGAATATTTTATTTTTTCTATTTTTCCTGTTTCCTTGTCAAAATAATATTCATTACTTGAAACTCCTGAAACTTTAACTACTAATTTGTAATAATTTTTTCCATCATTTTCTACTTCTTTTATAGAAAAGTTGATAGCACTTTTAAATTTATTTGATAATATAAAATCTAATGTATCGCTAATAATTTTGTCAGATGAAAATGATATATTATTCTTTGATACAGAATCCTTTTTTTGTGAAGATGGATCTAAAACAATTCCTTCATTATTTTTTTCATCAATCCATTTTACTGATGTCACATCATTATTTTGAGTAATTTTTTCTAGCTTCTTTCCGTCTTTATAATAGACTTCACATTTTTCTGTTTTGTCCTCATTAAGGTAAAAAGAGTAGTAATAATTATTTGAATTAAATAAATCATTTGCTTTTGATATTTTACCTAAAATCACTAATTTTCTACCAAAGATAACTGCTAAAATACATAATATTAGTAGAATACAAATAATAACTATGGTGATTACTTTTTTCTTGTCCATAAAAAACCCTCCTTTTTAATTTATTATAACAATAATAACATTGGAATTTGTAAAAATCAATATTTACTTCCAAAATTTTTTACAAATTTTGATAGATATTATTTTTTACATTTAATGCTAAATTTTAATTTTATAAAACTTTCAGTATTTCGTATTATTTTAATAATACTATATTTTATCAACGTAGTCTTGTAATAATTCATTAGGAGTAATATGAAAGCATTTTGCTAAACCGACATATTTCATAATCTACTACTGTTCTTTTTCCTTTTTCGATGTCATATATTGAATGCCAAGGTATACCTATACCCAACAACATTAGCTCATTTGATAATCTAGTATAACTATAATTGTTTAATTTTCTATAATATCTTATTTTTTCTCCAATCACATTTTTGATTTCGTTTTTTCTAGAATTTTTCATTTTTAATCTCATTCCTTCCTTGCCTTCGCTGACGCTACGTCTTCGGAAGGCACAAATCTTTATTAAAAATT
>CANQLO010000031.1 GCA_947624715.1 uncultured Clostridia bacterium | reverse complement strand
GTAGCTAAGTATGGATGGGATAAACGCTGAAAGCATCTAAGTGTGAAGCCCACCCTAAGATAAGATATCCCACAGCGTAAGCTGGTAAGATACCATGAAGACTACATGGTTGATAGGTTGGAGGTGTAAGTGTAGAGATACATTAAGCTGACCAATACTAATATATCGAGGGCTTAACCACAATTTTAAAAATGGTTTTTATGTTCAATTTCATCTATGTAATTTTCAGTGTACTAAAAGTTTTGAAAATTTTGTATTATATATTGAAATTTTGGAAATAATATTGTATAATACAAAATGTCACTAATAAGTTATATATGGTTAGGTTACTAACTGGTATATATATTCTTCTGGTGATTACTACATAAGGGTAATACCTGTTCCCATACCGAACACAGAAGTCAAGCCTTATGTGCCGAAGATACTTGTGAATTTCTTTGCTGGGAAAATAGGTCGTCGCCAGATTTTATATTCCTCGTTAGCTCAGTCGGTAGAGCGCTCGGCTGTTAACCGATAGGTCGCCTGTTCGAGCCAGGCACGAGGAGCCAATAAAAACACCTTTAAATGCAGTTATTTCAAGCATTTGAAGGTGCTATTTTTATTTATAAAAAAATTTAATAAAGTGCATTAAAACTCATTAAAAAGCATTAAAAAACATTTCATAAAGGGAAGATAAAGGGAAGAGTTTTAAAAAAGTAGTTATTTCATCTTTACTGAAAAATAAGCCTTTTGGGGCTTATTTTTTTGAACAAAAAAGAGAATAAAGGGAAAATAAAAAAAGGAGAGTGATAGGTAAAATGGAAAAACTAAAATTAGAAAATAAAAAAACAAATCGTCAGCAGTTTAAAAGAGAAACTGCAATGAAAACATTAGAGAATGTTTTACAAAAAATTAAAGAAGTTAATAGTTTTTTATTATTCGAATGATGTATATATTTCTAATCTATCTAAAAAGATAAAATTATCTGAATTAGAAAATTATTTAAAATATCAAAAAGAGACAAGTATGCTATTGACATACTTATCTCTTTTTGATATGATATATAAAAATAAAGTTATTAAGGGGGAGTAACTTTGAAATCTAAAAGATATTCAATAAGATTAAATGAGGATAGATTAATTGAATTTGCCGAAAAGCAAGGAAACTTTACAGATACAATAAAATATTTGATAGAAAAAGAAATATTTCAAAATGGGATTAGAAATTTACAAACTATAATACCTACTAAAAGAAGTGACGAATATTTTAAAAATGGAGGTATAAATAAATGAGTGAAGAATTATTACAAAGAGATTTAATAAAACATCCAGATAAAATTGGCAATTGGTTATTCTATAATATAGGAGCAACAACAATAAAAAATTTGAAACAAAACAATATAATTGAAAATATTGATTATGGAGATATAGAAAATAGAAAGCCAGATGGGATAATAGTTTTTAATAAAAAAGTAATTGCTATAATCGAAAATAAAAAACCTAGTGAATTTAATACAGAAAATAAGAAAAATAAAGCTATAAGTCAGGCTTTAGAAGTTGGAAAAGTTTTAAAATCAAAATTAGCAATTATTACAGATACAAATGAGACATTATGGATTAATTGCTTTAATGGTGAGAAAATTTTAGATGAGGATGGAAAAGTACTTACAACTAATTTTGATTACAAAAATAATGTAATAGGAGTATTAATACAACAAATATTAGATAGTGTAGATGAAAGAAATTCTCAAATAAAGACTGTAGAAAAGAAAGATCCAACTCCACTTGCTAAACAAATATGGCAGGATATTTGGACAGTTAGTGGTGCAACACCAGAAAATTGTCTATATACTTTTGTCGAAATCTTTATATTTAAGTATTTAAGCGACTTAAATGTTTTAAGAGGAATTTATAATTTTAATAATATAATAGAGATGTATAAAACTAATACAGAAAATGAAGTTTTAGAAACATATGCAAAAACAGTAAGACCAAAGATAAAAGAGCTTTTTCCTAGAAGTGAAAAAGATAATACAACAATTATAAATGGAACAATTTTTGTTAGTAAAGATGATAAAGCTATTGAAGGCTATAGTGGAGTGTTTAGAAAAATTTTATTTAGATTTAAAGACTATGGAAAACTACAAAATATTGACTATGATTTTAAGAGTAAACTTTTTGAGAGTTTTTTGAAAGAGAGCATTAGTAAAAAAAATTGGGGACAGTTTTTTACGCCATTAAAAGTGGTAAAACCAATGGTAAAAATGGCTAATATTAGAGAAAACATGAAAATATGCGACCCTGCTTGTGGAGTTGGAAAGTTCTTGTTAGAAGCTATATTACCTAGTATAAAAGAATTCTTTTTGATTGATAATGGACATTTAAAGCAAAAAATAGAATTAAGAGGATTTGACAAAGGATTCGATAAAGAAGAACAAAGAACAATTATATTGGCAAAGGCTAATATGTTAATATATTTTTCAGATTTAATAAAAGAAAATGTAGATATTACTAAGGAATTTTCAAAAGCCTTTAATGATACTTTTATATTAAAGACTAATTCAATATTAGGAACACTAAGAGATCCAGTAGAAAATGAATATGATTTAATATTGACTAATCCACCTTATGTAACTAGTGGTAGTAGTAATTTGAAAGAGGAAATAAAGAAAGATGAAACATTAGAAAATTATTATAAAGTAAATGCTTTGGGGGTAGAAGGATTATTTATGGAATGGATTATAAAAGCTTTAAAACCTCAAGGCAAAGCATTTATAGTAATACCAGATGGAATATTAAATAGACAAAATGATTCTAATTTAAGAAAATTTATTATTGATAGTTGTTATATTGATGCTCTTATTTCGTTACCACTAAACACATTTTTTACGACAAACAAAAAAACATATATATTAGCATTAACTAAAAAACAAAATACAAATCAAAAACAAAATGAACCTATTTTTTCATATATTGTAAGTGATATAGGTGAAACTTTAGATATTAATAGATTTGAAACAGGAGAAAATCAATTAGAATATGCGGTACAATTATTTAATCAATTTAAAGGAGCTAAAAATTATTTTAAAACCGATGACAAAAGATGCAAAATAATACCGATAGAGTTCTTTGAAAAACAATATCAAAAAGATTGGATTATAGATAATTTATGGAGCAATGAAGAAAAAATTCAATTAGGTATGATAGAAAAGCCTAAAGTTATGACTATTTCAGAATTTAGCAATTTTATAGGAGAAATATCAAGTGAAATATCCGAATATCAATCTCTGTTTTTAGAGGTAGAAGAAAAAAAAAAGTATGATGTAAAATGGGAAAAGTGTAAAGTTAAGGATATTTTTGAAATATCAAAAGGAAAATCAAAGTATACGAAAAAATACGGTCAAGAACATAAAGGAATATATCCAGTTTACTCGGCTTCTAATATTGCTCCATTAACATATTGTGATACGTATGATTTTGATGGAAAATATCTTACATGGGCTTCAAATGGATTTGCAGGATATATGAAAGTATTAGATGAAAAGTTTTCTATTAATGGAGATAGAGGTATTTTAATTCCTAAAAAAAATAATATATTAATAGAATACATAAAAATAATATTGGAGCCAAAACTTAGAGAGTTAGCCAAAGGTAGAAAAGGTGAAAAGGGAAAGGACGAATTTACAAAAGTATATCCATCAATGATAGAAAATATAGAAATATTACTACCTATGAATGCAGAAACAGGAGAAATTTCTATAGAATATCAAAAGGATGAAATACACAAATATCAAATATTATCTGAATTTAAGAATAAGATTAATCAAAATAAGTCTAAAATTATAAATAATAATTTAGATATAAAAGATTTCTCAAGAATAAAAAAATATAAAATTTCAGATTTGTTTACTATTGAAAAAGGGCTTTCTAAATATACTAACAAATACTTTGTCAAAAATAAAGGAAAATTTCCAGTATATTCATCTCAAACATTTAACGAAGGTATTATTGCAAATATTAACACATATGATTATGATTGTAATTGTATTACGTGGACGACAGATGGGGTTTACGCTGGAACGGTTTTTTTAAGAAATGGTAAATTTAGTATGACAACTCATTGTGGGGCTTTAATACTAAAAAAAGAGTTTAATGGTACTATAGATTTAGATTATATATATGCTGTTTTATTTAATAAATTAAAACAATTTGCTAATGGAGAACAAAATAAGAGAGTAACTGTAAATATAATAAAAAATATATATGTAGATATTCCTTTAGATAAAAATGGTAAAATAGATATAGATAAACAAAAAGAATATTCAAAAACATTTAATAAATTTAAATTAGCTAAAAAGGAAGTGCTTTCAAGATTAGATGAAATGCTAGAAATTAGTGTAATTTAGATAAATTTTTATGGTATTTTTTACAAAATTATTATAATTTTTATTAAATGTGATATACTTTAATAAATTGATTGATATTTATATCAATCGCAAAGAGATTTCGAAGTTGTAGATATCTACACCACCCGAGCCAATGAAAACACCTTTAAGTGCTACTAAATAAGCATTTGAGGGTGTTATTTTTGTTTATAAAGTGTACGAAAGAAAACGAATACATTCTAAAGCCTTGATAAAAAAATAAAAAAGTGATATAAAGTTAGTATCAAATAAAAAAGTATTAGAATAATTTGTAGAGGAAAAAAATGACTATTGAAGAAGAAATATTTAGAAAAACAAAGATTGATTTTGACAATATATCTGAATATGGATTTAAAAAATATAAGTCTTTGTACAAATATTCAAAGAATATCATGGATAATCCAAAATATTGTGTATCCAATAAAGAAAGGAAGGTTTTGTAAAATGAGTTTAGTATTAAAAAATGTATCAAAAACATTTGTAGGTAAATTAGCAGTAGATAATATTTCTTTTACCTTAGATAAACCCGGTGTATTTGGACTACTTGGAACGAATGGAGCAGGAAAAACTACAACAATAAGGATGTTACTTGGAATTATAAAAAAAGACAAGGGAGAAATTACTTGGAAAGGTAAGGAAATAGATAGAAAAGACGTTAATTTTGGATATTTACCAGAAGAAAGAGGAATATATCCTAAAACTAAAATAATTGATCAATTAATGTATTTTGCAGAATTAAAGGGAATGAAAAAGGAAGATGCTTTTATTTCAATTAACAAATGGGCAAAAGAGCTAAAAATAGAAGAATATTTGCAAATGCCAGCTGAGAAGTTATCAAAAGGAAATCAGCAAAAAATACAATTTATGACAGCAATAATACATGATCCAGAATTAGTAGTATTAGATGAGCCTTTTAGTGGATTAGATCCAGTAAATACAGAAATATTAAAAAATATTATAATAAATTTAGTAAAAAACGGAAAATATGTAATAATGTCAGCACATCAAATGGCAACAATAGAAGAATTTTGTAGTGATATTTTAATACTAAACAAAGGAAAAACAATATTACAAGGAAATCTTAAACAAATAAAAGAAACATATCCTGCAAATCGTGTTGAAATAGATGTTAAACAAGATATAGAAAACTATATTAAAGAATTTGATTTAAAAATAGAAAATGTAGCAAACAATAATTATATTATAGAAATAAATGAAGAAGAAAAGGCACATAGACTTTTAAATAAATTAATTAGCACAGGAATTAAAGTAGATAAGTTTGAGATTAAGAAACCTACTTTAAATGATATATTTATAGAAAAGGTAGGTGAACAAAAATGAAAGATATAATAACTGTAATGAAGTTTACAATAAAAGATATGATAAAAAGAAAGTCATTTATAATATCAACATTAATTATTTTAGTATTAATATTGGTTGGATTTAATGTACCTAATATCATAAAATCTTTTACAGGAGAAACAACTGGAGATAAACTTTTAATTGTAGATAATGATAACGTATTTGAAGGTAACTTAGAACTTTTAAAACAAGCAGATTTAGGTTATGATGTGGAAATAGAAAAGGCAAGTTTTAAGGAAATAAAAGAAAAGATAGAAAATGAAGAAATAGCTGAGGCTATAATGATAGAAAAACAAGAAAACAATATAAAAATTAGATATATAGTAGAAAATACAACAATGATAAGTGAAGTACCTGAAAATATAATAAATTCAATTAACTCTTTATATTCTCATATTCAAATTAGTAAATTGGGTTTAACTGAAGAGCAAATACAAGCAATTACTCCTAATTTTGAATTTAGTATAGAACAAACTAATGAAGAAGAAGTGAATGGAAATGTATTTGTTATGATGTTAATGTCTATTGTATTATTTTATGCTATATATTTCTGTGCATATCAAGTATCAAGTTCTATAACGACAGAAAAAACATCAAAAATAATGGAAACATTAGTTACATCAACTAGTCCTAAAACAATTGTGCTTCGGAAAAACATTGGGAATAGGTATTGTAGGACTATTACAAATGATATTGATTGTAGGAACAGCTTTAATAAGTGCAAAAACATTCTTAGAACCAGAATTATTGAATGCAGTATTAGATATGTCTAGTATCACAGTATATTTAGGAATTGTTACTATTATATATTTTATATTGGGATATTTTACTTATGCTTTATTATATGCTTTAACAGGCTCAACTGTAAGCAAACCAGAAGATATACAATCAGCTAATGGACCAGTTGCAATACTTGCAGTTGTAGGATTTTATTTATCATACTTTACAATGATGAATCCAACAAATGAACTTAATATATTTGCTTCACTATTTCCAATATCGTCACCATTTTGTATGCCTTTTAGAATTATGATGGGATTAGCAAGTGGAACAGATGTAGCCATATCTATTGCAATTTTAATAGTTTCAATATTAGTTATAGCAAAAGTAGCGATAAAGATATATTCAAATGCAATATTAAATTATGGTACAAAAATGAGCTTTAAGGATTTAATAAATATGTATAAAGATAAACAAAATTAATATTTGATTGAATTATTTAGCTTATCTAAAGAAAATATGAAGTAACTATAATTCCCTATTTTTCTAGTAAAAAAGGCAATTCGCTATTTGTGGGGTGTTAATTTTTCTGATTTTTTGCTATTCTTAAAACGAAAGGAGAGAAAAATTATGGATACTATTAAAATTGGAAAATTTATAGCAGAGAAAAGGAAAGAAAAAAAATTAACACAGGAGGGCTTGGCAGAAAAATTAGGAGTAACATCAAAAACAATTTCGAGATGGGAAAATGGAAATTATATGCCAGATATTTCTTTACTTAAACCATTAAGTGAAGAATTAGGTGTAACATTAAATGATTTGATTAGTGGAGAGAAAGTAGATAAAGAACATTATCAAGAAAAGCTAGAAGAAAATATCATTAGTACAATAGATTATACAAATAAAAAAGTGTATGAAAAAAATAAAGTAATTGCAGAAATTTTAATGCTTTTTGGACTTGGACTTACTTTTACAGCATTTACTATATTTCCATCAGAAAGTAGCTGGGGCTCAATTTATTCTATATTTGGACTAATTATATCTTTAATAGGTTTTGCAAAACTTAATAAGAAAAAATCATATATAAAAAGATTATTTCTTAATTTTGGCTATTTTGCACTAGGCTTAATAATATTATTAGGAATAGATTATGCGAATGTAAGGCTAAATAAAGTAGCACCTAGATTTTCTTACTTAATAGAAACAAATGATGATATGATTATTTATAAAGCACCACTTTGCAATGTTTATAGAATAAATAGAAATACAAAAAATGAATATTATATAGTTGATACAGAAAAAATTTATACAGAAGAAACTATACCTGTAACTCCATTTAATAGAGATGAAGCGGGAATTGACAATATTATAAAATTTAAAAATAAATATGTAGGCAATAACAGTAATGTTAGTCATTTAATAGATAGTTTGCCTCTTTCAGAGTATGGATATGTGTTTAAAATAGATTCAAAGAATTTGGGATTAACTATTGACTATCATATTACAGATTGGTATATAAATGAAAATCAATATTTAGAAAAATGTTTATTATATAATACATTATCAATATTTTCTTTAATTGATAATGTTCAAGATATTACTTTTAATTTTAGTGGCAATTCGTATAAAGTAAATAGAAATCAAGTCCAAAATTTATATCCTAATTATAAAGATATAATAAATAATGAGATAAACAAAGATAATTTTAACAAATATTTAGAAAACAAAATGAATGATAATGAATTTGTAAAAAACAATTTTAATAATATATTTGTCAATTAAAAAAGTTACAGTAACAAAAGATACAATTATAATTATATATTAAAAGGTGGAATAGGAAATGTTAAATCAATTTTCAAGAACAGAATTACTAATAGGAAATGAATCAGTTGAAAAATTAAAAAAAGCAAAAGTAGCTGTGTTCGGTATTGGAGGAGTGGGTTCTTTCGTTGTTGAAGGGCTAGTAAGAGCTGGGATTGGTAATTTTATATTAGTTGATGATGATAAGGTTTGTTTAACAAATTTAAATAGACAGCTTATTGCTACTCGTAAGACAGTAGGAAAATATAAGGTAGATGTTGCAAAGGAAAGAATATTAGATATTAATCCAAATGCAAATGTTGAAACATATCAGGAATTTTTTATGCCAGATAGTAAAGAAATATTAGATAATACAGTTGATTATATTGTGGATAGCGTTGATACAGTAACTGCAAAAATAGAATTAGTTATAAGAGCTAATAAGCTAAATATTCCAATTATATCATGTATGGGAACAGGAAATAAACTAGATCCAACTAAATTTGAAGTAACAGATATTTATAAAACAAGTGTCTGCCCTCTAGCAAAAGTTATGAGAAAAGAATTAAGAGCAAGAGGAATTAAAGAATTAAAAGTAGTTTATTCAAAAGAAGAACCACTTATTCCAGATGAAACAGAAAATAGTAGCTGTAAAACAGGATGTATATGTCCTCCTGGAACAAAAAGAAAATGTACAATTAGAAATCAAGTACCAGGAAGCATATCATTTGTTCCATCAGTAGCTGGTCTAATTATAGCAGGAGAGATAATAAAAGATATAATTAAAAAGTAAAGAAGAAATAGTAAGTTTTTTAGGAGAATAGAATATGAAGCCTATTATAATTCAAGGAGCTGAAAGTTCCGAAATTGATTATTTGATAGAAAAATTAGAAAATAAAGAAGAAATTTTAATTGGAAAATATTTATTCTTCAAAGGAAATTATGGAAAAATAGACGTAGTTATTTCTAAAACTAATGTAGGAGAAATTAATTCTGCTTCTGCTACAACGATAGCTATTTTAAAGTTTTCTCCAAAATGTATAATAAATCAAGGAACATCTGGAGGTCACGGAAAGAATATTCATAGAGGAGATTTGATAATTGGTGAAAAATATATTCAAATCAACTCATTTCTTTCGAATCACTTAGAAGAAGGAAAAGGAAGTAATATAGAAAATTGGGTTATACAAGAGTATAAATCTGAAGATGATATTACCCAAAATTATAATTATGCAAATAAAGATTTATTAGAACTAGCAAAAAATGTAATTCCTCATATTTCAAAAAATCCAGTTCATATTGGAGTAATAGGAAGCGGAGATATTTGGAATAGAGAAATTGATAGAATACTATATTTAAATGAAAAATATGAAACTTTATGTGAGGAGATGGAAACTGCTGGTGTTTATAAAGTTTCAAATTATTTTAATATTCCAGCAATTTCTATAAGAATAATATCAAATAATGAAATATTAAAAGAGGATTATGAACCTAGTATTGCTAGAAAATGTCAAGAAATTATATATGAATTTATAAAAAGGATTGATTTATAGGAATGAAATGTATTGTAATTGGGGAAGGAACTACTATATTAATCAGACAAATAGTAAGTATTAGGAGAACAAAGCATTATGAAAAAAGTTGATATTTATGTGTAAATATAAGTTGAAAGGAGAATAAAAAAGGTGGAATATTTACTTATTTTATTAGAAGGAATAGCAAGTTTTATATCACCTTGTGTCCTTCCAATGATACCAATATATATTGCTTATTTTACTGGTGAAGAAGAAAAAAATTTAAAAAAGGCAGTAATAAATTCAATTGGTTTTGTGCTTGGATTTACACTTATTTTTGTGCTATTGTCAGTATTTGCTAGCACTTTTGGGAATATTGTTAGTAAAAATATGCAATATTTTAAGATAGCATTTGGAATATTAATAATAATTTTTGGATTTAACTATATGGAAGTTTTTAAAATAAAATTTTTAAATAAAACGCAAAATATAAAAATGAATATGGAAAAATTAAGCTTTTTAAAAGCAATGCTTTTTGGAATAGTATTTACAATTAGTTGGACCCCTTGCGTTGGAGCATTTTTAAGTTCGGCTTTATTATTAATAGCTAAAAATCAAGATATAATAAAAGGAATAACATTAATAATCATATATTCAATAGGTCTTGGCATTCCATTTATAATTTCAACGATATTAATTGAAAAACTAAAAACATTATTTACTTTTATAAAAAAACATTATGGTATAATAAAAAAGATATCAGGACTTTTACTTATAATAATGGGTATTTATACAATATTCTTTTAAAGAAGTTAATTTAAAGAGGTGAGAAACAATGGCTAAGAAAACAGTACTTATTGTTATTCTAATAGTATTTATAGTAAGTTTAATAGGAGCAAGTAAATTTATTAATAACTATTCGGAAAATAATTTGCTTAATGATTCGAATGAAAATAGTAGTTTAAGTGATGAGATTACTGGTAATAATACGAGTATATTAGAAGATAAATCAGGAGAACAAAATATTATTGAGGAGGATGTAAAAATGGTAAAATTAACAAGTGAAAATTTTGAGGAAGAAGCTTTAAAAAGCGAAAAAATAGTATTAGTAGATTTTTATGCTGATTGGTGTGGTCCATGTCAAATGATGTCACCTATAATTGAAAAAATTGCAGAAGAAAATAAGGATATTGTTGTTGGGAAAATTAATGTTGATGAAGAAGAAGATTTAGCAGTAAGATATAATGTAATATCAATTCCAACTTTTATCGTGATAAAAAATGGAGAAGAAGTTAATAGAATTATTGGTGCTGTAAGTAAATCTGAAATTGAAGGAATAATAAAATAAATTAAAAAGCATTGAAATTTCCTATTACAACCAATTATAGGAAGAAGTTTCGATATTGATGATTTGATAATGAACTTTTTAGGAATTATAATAGGATATTTAATTGTAATTTGTATAAAAAAATGCTAAAATCTAAAAAATAATTCAAATTTATATAAACAAGTGGTTGTGTTTACAATCATTTACTTTTTTGTTATACTTTAATTGGATAAGAGTAATTTATATTCTTGGAGGTAGTATATGAAAAAAGTTATAAAAATATTTCTAATAATTTTTATTGTTTTAGTAATTATCGTATTAGTAGATACAATACAAGCAAAAGTATTTGATAACAATGCTTTAATAAAAATAAGATATAATAGTGATAGAGGAAATGTAGATTATGTTGATAAAGGAATTTTTGTATACACCTATGTTTTTACTAATGGAGAAAAAGTAACAGTGTTTAGATGGGAAAAATATGCTCCACCAGAAGAACCAGTAGATTTACAAACAGACGATATTTCACTAATATATTATGAAATACGACCTTTTAATGATAAATTTTTAGAATATGAAGGAGAAGAGGTCAGAGGTTCAAGAGTGCGAAGCCTTATTTCGGAGGTTATTACCTCTAACGCCGCATTGGAGCAACAAGTCTCAATGACTTTTAATGGAGATAAATATGATGGATATGAATTCATAAATAAACTAAAGAATAATCATAAATATAATGTTAAGTGTGAAATTGGGGAAAATGGTTTGGTATATAACATAAATATTAGTGAGAATAAAGAATAAAACAAATAAATATTATTCAAAATGGCAGTTGAAGTAACAATTTGTAAATGATGTTATTAGATGCGAGACTAATTATAAATATGCCGGTGAAGATAAAAAAAGTTCAAATAATATGGAGGGAATTAATATGGATGAGATAATTATTAAAGTAAATGACAGGGTATTAAATGTAAAATTAGAAGATAATACATCTGCTAAAGCATTTTTAGAAAAGCTAAAAAGTGGAGATATAACAATAAGTGCACACGATTATGGAAATTTTGAAAAAGTAGGTAACTTGGGATTTAGTTTACCAACAAATGATAAAAATATTACAACAGAAGCAGGAGATTTAATATTGTATCAAGGAAATCAAATAACACTTTATTATGATACTAACAGCTGGAATTTTACTAAATTAGGTAAAGTACAAAATGTATTACAAAATGAATTAAAAGAGATTTTAGGTAGTGGTAATGTAGAATTGACATTTTCATTAAATGACTAAAAGAATATTAACGACAAAATTTACAATTTGTAGAGGAGTTAGAAAATGGGGAATATAGAATTTGTTGGAATAATAAATGATTTTTTTAATGAAGAAACAGAAACAAAAGAAAGTATAGGAATACCAGAAAATGCACATTTTATTAAAGATGAAAATTGGATTGATATGTTAAATCCATTAAATTGGTTCATAATAGGAGTACCAATTTTCGCAATTATATTATTTATAATGGCATTTAAGCAAAGAAAAAATGGTATCTTTAATAAAGAAGTAAGAAAAGAATATGGTGAAAAAAATAAAATAACAGATAAAAGAAAAATACTAACAACTATATTAAAAAGATTATTCTTATTTGTACTTATATTTATGTTAGTATTATTTATTATAATTCCTCCTATTCACGAATTACTTCATTGTATTGCAGGTGCATTAGTTGGATTAAATATGAAGTTTGGAATAGATCCAGTAAGCTTTATGGCTTTTGCATATACAGAAAATCCATCAACTAAAGTACAATTTTTAGTTATGACATTAACGCCACTTATAATTTTAGCAATAATTCCATTAATAGTATTATTTATTACATATCCAAAAAAGAAAAAAAATTTTAGAAAAGGACTTATATATTGGATTTTGACTTGTTTTATAGGATGTATGATTATATGTAGTTGCCCTGATATAATACAAAGTTTTAATGTTATGAAAAATATACCAAGTAATGCTATTATGGAAAATGATTATTGGTATATACCAACAGAAGAAGCTGTTAATTTACAAACAGATAATAGTAATGCTAATCAAAAGGATAATGGAACAGCTGATCAATTTAATCTTGTATTTTATCAAAAAACAGCAATAAAGCCAAAACAAAAAGAAACAATTATAAGTAAAAATGAAGTTGAGGGTATAGATTATAATGTATATGCTTTTGAAGGAAATATTGCTATAAACTTAAACACTGATAGTTCAGAATTAACAGAAAATAGTATTTCATTAAGAGATGCACTATTACAAAATAAAATAACAATGGATGAAATTATTGAAAAAGCCAATAAAGACTTAAACGAAAATATTATAACAGGAGATATGTATAAAGATGGAGGAAGTATGATATATCGATATAGCAATTATACAATTATTAAATGCCATACTTTAGATGGGAATAGAGATGTGTATATTGGTACTAAAGATATGACAATAAACGATTTAGAAATTTAATATGTATTTTAATTATATATAAATCGTTATAAATAGTAAGTTGTAGGAGGAAATATGATATGGAAATAAGCGGCAAAAGAATAATTTTAAGAAGTTGGAGAAATGAAGATGTAGAAGACTTAGTAGAAGGATTAAATAATATAAATGTTTCAAAATGGTTAGCTGCTGTTCCTTATCCTTATATGAGGGAGGATGCAAGAAATTTTATTAATTATGCAAAACAATCAGAAAAAAATTCAAAAGATTTAATGTTTGCAATTGTGTTAAAAGAAAATAATAAGGTAATCGGAGGAACAACAATACAAAATATAAATAAGAAAGATGGAATATGTACTGGCGGAATATGGCTAAATGAAAAATATCAGAGAAATGGATATGGAACTGAGGCATTTAGCTTAAGAGCAGAATATTGCTTCGATGTACTGGGCTTACGAAGATTAGAGAATGGATATTTTGCAGGTAATGAAAAATCAAAAAAAATGCAGGAAAAATTAGGATATAAAAACGAAGGAATACGAAGAAAAAGATTCTTATGTTTAGCAACTAACGAATATATTGATGAATGTATTACAGGACTTTTGAAAGAAGATTTTGCAAAGTTTAGCATATAACTACAATTTACATAACTATCTAAAAGATTATCAATAAAAGATAATCTTTTATTTTTATAAAAATAATTTAAAAAGTCACTTACTTGTCACTTTATATGTAATATAATGAAATCATAAAGTGGGAAGGAGAGAGTATATGGAGATATTAAGAGTAGAAAATTTAAGCAAAGTTTATGGAAATGGCGGGGCAAAAGTAGTAGCATTAGATAATGTTTCATTTAAAGTAGATAAAGGCGAGTTCGTTGCTATTGTAGGTGCATCTGGAAGCGGAAAATCAACTTTATTACACTTAATTGGTGGCGTAGATAGACCAACTTCAGGAAAAGTATTTATAGATGGAAAAGATATATATAAATTTAATGATGATGAACTCGCAATTTTTAGAAGAAGGCAAGTAGGATTAATTTATCAGTTTTATAATTTAATACCAATTTTAAGTGTTGAAGAAAATATAACTTTACCTTTAAAACTAGATAATAGAGAAATAAACAAGGCAAAACTAGAAGAAATGCTAAAGTTATTGGGATTAGAAAGCAGAAGAAATCATCTTCCAAGTGAATTATCAGGAGGCCAACAACAAAGGACATCCATAGGTAGAGCAATGATAACAGCACCTAGTATAATTTTAGCAGATGAGCCAACTGGAAATTTGGATTCTAAATCAAGTGATGAAATAGTAGCATTACTAAAAAAATCTAATAGAGATTATAAGCAAACAATTATTATGATTACACATAATATGGAAATAGCAAAAAAAGCTGATAGAATCATAAAAATAGAAGACGGAAAAATTGTTAAGGAGGTTTAGAAAATGAATATTCTTCGGCGAGTTATCTATTAGAAATTTAAAATTAAATAAAAAAAGAACAATAAGCACAATAATTGGTATAATTTTATCTTGTAGTTTGATTTGTGCTGTGGCAACAATGGTTACAAGTTTTCAAGAAACACTAGTAGAAAATGCAATAAATGAAACTGGATATTATCATTTAAAAATATTACAAATTACAGATGATAAACTGAAAGAATTAGAAAACAATAGAGATATTAAAGATATTTTTACATTATATGAGAATGGATATGGAATATTAGAAAACTGCCAGAATGAAGATAAACCATATCTAAAACTACATTCAATGGATAAATCAGTATTTGATAATTTAAAATTTAAGCTAATAGAAGGCAAGTTTCCTAGTAATGAAAATGAGATAATTATTAGTAAACACATTATAGATAATGGAAAAGTAGATTTAAAAATAGGAGATAAAATTAATATAAATATTGGAAAAAGACAAACATTAGAAGGATATGATTTAGACTCAAGTAATCCTTATAATGAAGGGCTAGAAAAAATTGTAAATATTGAAAATTATGAATTTACAATTGTAGGAATTATAGAAAGACCAGAATATGAATTTGAGGAATATGGGGATTCTGGATACTCAATAATCACTACTAATTTGAATAAAGGAAGTAAAAATGCCTATATCTCGTTAAAAAATCCAAGAGAGTATAAAGAGGCAATACCAGCACTTTTAGGAGTATCATCTTATAGAGATTTAGAAGATTCTTCAAATTCGTATGAGATAAATAGAGAACTATTAAGGTGGGAAGCTTTTGCATTTAGTGATTCTACCGTACAAATGTTATATGCAATAGTTGGAGTAGTAATATTTATAATAATATTCACAAGTGTATTTTGCATTAGAAATTCATTTCTAATTTCAGCAACTGAAAAGATGAAAATGTATGGAATGCTTTCAAGTATTGGAGCGACTAAAAAACAAATAAAGAAAAATGTAATATTTGAAAGCTTAATGCTAGGTCTAATTGGAATACCACTAGGAATTATTTCTGGAATATTTGCAGTATTTGTACTAATAAAAATTGTAAATAGCATAGGTGGAGAATACTTTTTGAGAAGTATGGATGGAATTGTTGTTAAGGTTACACTTTTACCAATTATTATATCAGCTATACTTGGAATAATAACGATTTATTTGTCAGCTTTGGTTTCTGCTCGAAAAGCAAGCAAAGTTAGTCCGATTGAATTATTAAGAAATTCAGATGAAATCAAAATAAAAGCTAAAAAACTTAAAGTACCTAAAATAGTTTCGAAAATATTTAAAACAGGTGGAGAACTTGCTTATAAAAATTTAAAGAGAAGCAAAAAGAAATATAAAACAACAGTTATTTCGTTAGTTATTAGTATATTTATTTTTATCACAATGAATGTTTTTGTAACAAATACGTTTAATATATCTAGTAATTATTATAAAGATTATGGCTATAATGTGAGATTATATGTAAGAGGGAATAGAACACTAGATATAGACAAAATAAGAAGTGTAAATTTCATAGATGAATGTTTTGTATTATATGAAAAAGACAGCAATTTGAAAATTTTTGATTTAGATAAAATAAATGAAATAGATGGAATCCAGCTTTCAGAAGATGCAGTTTATGATGAAGAACAAAAAAAGTCCATTCCAACAGGAAATGGAAAGTGCTCTAATTTACATCTTTTAGCTTTGGATAGCAATGCTTTTCAAAAGTTCGCTAAAAAAATAGGAGCAAATCCAGATAAACTAAAACAAACTGGAATTTTATGTGATGAATATTTATATTATAAAGATGATAAGCAAATAGAAACAAGAAGATATAAGTATAGTATTGGAGATACTATTACTGGAAAGCTAGAAGGAAAAGAAACAAATATTAAAGTAGGCTATATAAGTAAAGAAAGACCTTATGGAATAGAAAATTCATATTATGGAGGTGGATATTTAGTAGTAAATAAAGATGAATTTAAAAATATGGAATTTTTACCTGCATATATATGTATACAATCTAGCAATCCTGATAGTTTAATAAATGAAGTAAAAAATTTAAAAATTGATAATATAGGATATTTAAATTTTGATGAGCAAGCAAGAGAAGAGAGAGCAATGTCATTAATTGTAAAAATCTTTTTATATGGATTTATAACAGTTATAACATTAATTGGAGTTACAAACATTTTTAACGCTATAACATCAAATATGGAGTTAAGACAGAAAGAATTTGCAATGCTTAAAAGTATAGGAATGACTAAAAAAGAATTTAATAGGATGATTAACCTAGAAACAATTTTCTATTCGACTAAATCGATAATATATGGTATTATTTTAGGCTTACTTGGAACAGTTGCTTTATATAAAGCATTTTCAGTAAAAATAGAAGAAGGAATGTATATACCTATAAATCCAATTATCATTTCAATTATTGCTGTATTCATTTTAGTATTTATAATAATGAGATATTCAATGGCTAAGATTAATAAACAAAATACAATAGAAACAATCAGAAACGAAAACATATAAGATTAATTAAAAGGGGACTTATAGATTGAAAAAGTCCCTTCATTTATTATATAATGTCTATGAAAGGAAAAGATTTTAATGGATATTTTACTAGTTGAAGATAATGATAGTCTAGCAAAAGGTTTGGTATATTCTTTAAAACAAAGCAAATTTGAAGTGATTCATAAAGTCAATATAAAGACTACAAAAGAATTTCTAAATGTAAGCAGACCAGATTTAATTATCCTAGATATATCACTTCCAGATGGAGATGGATTTGAGTTATATAAAAATAACATTAAAGATAAAAAGATACCTACAATATTTTTAACAGCAAAAGATGAAGAAGATGACATTGTAAAAGGATTAGAACTAGGAGCAGATGATTATATAACAAAACCATTTTCCACAAAAGAATTAATAGCAAGAATGAATAAAATTTTATTAAGAGAAAAGAAAAACTATGTAGTTAAAGTTAAAGATATAGAGTTTAATTTAGATAAAATGGTTGTATATAAAGATAAAAAAGAGATACAATTAACAAGTTTAGAACTAAAAATACTAAGTTTATTATTTTCTAATCTAAATAGAGTTGTTACAAGGAATGATATTATTGATAAAATCTGGGAATGGACAGGTAATGACATAAATGATAATACAGTTACAGTTTACCTTAAAAGAATTAGAGAAAAATTAGGCACAGACATTATTATTACAATTAAAGGGATAGGATATAGGGTAGATAGAAGATGAAAAATAAAATTGAATTAAAGAAATCTATAATTAAAATTATATTTATAATAATTTTAGCACTAATAGTAGTGGGATTGTATCAGTATTATCAATATAGAATTTATACTATAAATTTTAATAATAAAATAGGAAGCATAATCGCAAAAATAGAAAAAGACTATCCTAATATAAAGACATCAGATTTAATGGAAATATTAAATAGTGAAGATGATGTAGATATAAATTTATTTAAAAAATATGGAATAGATTTAAATAAAGAATCAATACTTTTAAATAACGATAAATATTTTTCGGCTTTTTTAATAAACACATTAATAATTATTCTTATTTTTATATCATTATTGCTAATTGTCTTTTTAAAATATAATAGTAATAAAGATAAAAAACTTAAAGAAATCACAAAATATATAGAAGAAATAAACAATGGAAATTATAGATTAGATATTGATGATAATACTGAAGATGAACTTTCAATATTAAAAAACGAAGTTTATAAAACAACAATAATGCTTAAAGAAGTTGCAGAAAATTCTGTAAAAGATAAAGTAAATTTAAAAGATTCTTTATCGGATATATCTCATCAATTAAAAACACCTTTAGCATCTATAACTATAATGATAGACAATATTTTAGGCAATCCTGATATGGATAAAGAAACTAGAACAGACTTTATAAATAATATAAAAAGGCAAATTCATAATATAAATTTTCTAATAAATTCATTATTAAAATTGTCAAAATTAGATGCAAATACTGTAAAATTTTTAAATAAAGAAGAAAAAATTGAGGACATTCTTAATCAAGCAATAGACAATGTTTCTATTATATCAGAGTTAAAAAATGTAAAAATAAATATGCAAAGAAATGCAAAAAGCAAAGTATATTGTGATGCAAAATGGCAAATTGAGGCTATATCAAATATTTTAAAAAATGCAATAGAACATTCTGAAGAAAATGGAGTAGTAGATATATACTTTGATGAAAATAAAATGTATTCTCAAATAAAGATAAAGGATTATGGAATTGGAATTGATAGCAAAGATTTACCACATATATTTGAAAGATTTTATAAAGGTAAAAATTCTTCAAATGATAGTATTGGCATAGGCCTTGCCTTATCAAAATCAATTATAGAAAAAAATAATGGTAGTATTGAAGTAAATTCTGAATTAGACAAAGGAACAGAATTTGTAATAAAATATTATAAGTAATGAACCAACCTTACAAAACTGTAAGGCTTTTGAAAGGTAAATCGATGGATACGGCTTTAAAAAACTATTATAATTTAAGCAACAATTTTAATGGTAACTCACGATGCTTTTACAGCCTCTTATGCTAATAGAATTTTATTTATCAAAGATGGAAAAATCTTTAATGAGTTAATAAAAGGAAACGATACAAGAAAACAATTCTTTGAGAAAATAATTGAGGTACAAACACTTCTTGGAGGTGATTTGAACAATGTATTTTGATAAAGAAGAATATAATAAACAGAATAACAGTACTAAGAACTCTAGTAGTGGTTTGGTATTAAAATTGTCAATAAAAAATATGACAAAGAGTATAAAAGATTATGCAATATACTTTTTAACATTAGTTTTAGGTGTAGCAATCTTTTATATGTTTAATTCTCTGGATAGTCAACAGGCAATGTTAGAGGTTTCTCGGGTCTACAAGGCAAATTATAAAACTAATGATAGGTATGTTGGGATTCGTTTCTGTATTTGTATCAGTAGTATTAGGCTTATTAATTGTATATGCGAATAATTTTTTAATCAATAGAAGAAAAAAAGAATTTGGTATATATATGACACTTGGAATGGGAAAGAGAGACATATCAAAGATTATTTTATTAGAAACAATCTTAGTAGGTATAATATCACTTGGCATTGGTCTTGTAATTGGTATATTTTCATCACAATTTATGTCTATATTAGTTGCAAAACTTTTTGAAGCTGATATGAGTGAATTTCATTTTGTATTTTCAAGTGATGGCTGTATAAAAACTTGTATATATTTTGCAGTAATGTATCTTGCTGTAATGATTTTTAACACAATGACAATTTCAAGATATAAACTAATTAATTTATTAAATGCTACAAAGAAGAACGAAAAAGTAAAAATGAAGAATCCATTTTTAGCAGTTTTAGTATTTATATTTGGTAGCAGTATTCTAGGGTTTGCTTATTGGAAAGTAACAGGAGATGTACACTCAATGAATACAGCAGAAAAGATGTTACCACCAATTCTAATGGGAATTGCTCGGAACGGTGCTAATATTTTGGTCATTATCTGGATTTATAATAACTGTGGCTCAAAAAATGAAAAATATTTATTTTAAAGATACAAATATGTTTGTTCTAAGACAAATAAACAACAAAATCAATACAATGGTTGCAAGTATGAGTGTTATATGTTTAATGTTGTTTATGACAATTAGTATTTTATCATCTAGTTTAGCATTAAGAAATACTATGCAAAGAGAATTAGTTGAAATGACGCCAGTAGATTTGAACTTATATAAAACAGCTAATTTGTCAGAAAGTTATATGAAATATGGAGTAGAGAAAAAAATAACAAATGAGAAACAAAGAGAAGATTCAAAACATCCTATTTATGAAACCTTGATAAATAACAACTTAGATATGAATGTATTAAAAGATATTGTTGAAATAGAAGTGTATGCAACAAATGATTTAACTTGGAAGGATTTCTTGGGAGATATTTTTAATGAAGTTAAAAAGGAATTCCCAGGCTTAGCTTATGAAACAGCAGAAGAAATCGTAAAAATATCTGATTATAATAAAATGGCAAAATTATATGGTATAAAAGAATATACTTTAAATGAAGATGAATATATTGTTCTTTGTGATTTTGATAGTCAAACAGAGTTAAGAAATAAAGTATTGGCAAAAGGAAATTATCCTTTAACTATTGCAGGAAAAGAATATAAATCAAAATATAATGAATGTCAAGAAGGATTTATTACAATGTCAACAAGTCATACAAA
>CANQLO010000030.1 GCA_947624715.1 uncultured Clostridia bacterium | reverse complement strand
ACACACACACACACACACACAAGTAGTTTAATAAACAAGAGAATAAATATAAAAAACAAAGTTATCAAAATCTTTGATTTTGCTCTAGCTTTGTTTGAAGTAAAAAAAGAGAGCTATGTGTTTTAGTAGAATTTAAAATGCATGGCTTTTTTGTGCGCAAAAAAGCAAAACGCAGGAATTAAAAAGTAATAAAATAAAAAAATTAAAAAGCAAAATTTAGTTAAGTAAAAAATGCAGAGTAAATATAAAAGTTTAAAATAAAAAATTAAATGAGGAGGATTTACAATGAAAAATCAAGAGATTAATGAGAAGGGCATAACTTTAATAGCGCTGGTAGTAACAATAATAATAATGTTAGTACTAGCAGGAGTGACATTAAACTTGTCATTAGGAGATGGAGGACTTATTACAAAAACAAAAAAGGCAGTATCAGAATATGAAAATGTACAAGAGCAAGAAGCTGGTGATCTAAAGGAAATGGAAGAATTATTAAAAGATGTAAAGAGTGAAACATTTAATAATAAAGGAGTAAACAAGCCAGTACTAACAGACGGAATGATACCAATAAAATATAAAGATGGAAATTGGGTAATAACAAACCAATATGATGAAGAATGGTATGAGTATAAAGATGTTAGCAACTTAGCATGGGCAAATGTAATGTTAAGTGATGGAAAGTATAAGTGGAGTGATAGAAATAATAAAGGAGCAGATGGATATTATAAAGATGATGGAACTACAGTAGTAGAAGAAAATGATTTGGGGAGTATGTTTGTATGGATACCAAGATTTGCATATAGCATAAATAGCTATCATACAGCATCAAACAAAGAAGAAGGAACAGTACAAGAAATATTTGATGTAACATTTATAAATGGAACAGGAAATAAAGATTTTGAAGGAAATACATATGCAACAGCATATAGTTTAGAAGACATGGATAGTAAAGTAGGAGAAAAAACGCCAAAGATAGTACATCCAGCATTTAAGAATGCAAAAGGAATATGGATAGCAAAATTTGAAGCAAGTATGGCAGGAGAAAATCCAAATACAAATGCAAATAATAAGGTAGCAGATAATGAGTTAAGAGTATTACCAGATACAAATACATGGAGATACATAAATATAGGAAATAGTTTCTTAAATTGTTTTAATATGAAAAAGGATGGCAACAGTTACGGACTAGCTACATCAAAAGTAGATTCGCATTTAATTAAGAATTCAGAGTGGGGAGCAGTAGCATACTTAGCAGCATCGCAATATGGATTTGTACCAACAAAAAATGGAAGTGGTGCAAGTGATAATGGAGTTTATCATTCATACTCTGGAAATGGAGATTATATAACAAATAAAAGTCAAAGTACAACGAATAATCCAACGGGTGTATATGATATGTGCGGAGGCGGATGGGAATTCGTAGCTGCATATTATAACAATCAAAATGGCAATATAAAAACTTACGGTACAACTAGTGTATTTGATAGTACTAATAAAACAGTAAAAGAAGAATATAAGAAATACTGGGATGTATATAACGTAGGTACAGATGAGAAAACAAAGTATGTAGAACCAGGTAATCTATGGAATCTAGGTAAAGAAAAAAATGATGAAAGATTGAAAATAACAAAAGAAAGATATGAATTAATGAAAGAGCATCTAGGAGATGCAATGTATGAAGTAATAGGAACAGAATATTCATTCTATGGAAAAGATACAAGTGAAAATAATAATTGGCTTACAGAAGTTAACGGAGACTATAAGTTAGGACATGGATTTTATAATGGAGATTATGCCTTAATAGGCAATTGTGCTCGACCTTTCGTGCATCGCGGAGGCTCTTGGTTCGATGGAGTCGGCGCAGGCGTGTTCGCTTTGTACGATGGCGGCGGCGATCCGGTCTACAATCTTGCTTTCCGCCCGGTGCTTGTGGTGTAAAAATTGTTAATATGTGTCAATGTCAATAGGTGTCAATAGGTGTCAATAGGTGTCAATAGGGACGGAGGTTATTTGACATTAAATAAAAAGCTATGTGTTTTAGTAAAATCTAAAATGCATAGCTTTTGATTTCAATTGCTTACGCAAGCTTTATCATAAGAACAAATTTTTAATACAATTTAATTATAGAATGAATAATACTTTCATCTTCATTTTTGATAACAATGATATAAACATTATTTTCTTTGTATAAATATGATTTTATTATATCTCCATATTTTAATTCTTTCTTAAAAACAATTTCAACATTATTAAGTTCTGGACCATCAAAAACATCTTCAGGTAAAAGCTCATATGCGTAATTTAAATAATTAAGATTGTGAACATGTTTATTTATATCCAAATCAAATCTTCTAATTTTATAACTGTCAGAATTGATAGGCTCATCTTCTGGTACAACTAATTTAGGTAAATCATCTATATTGAAAACAGAATCATCCTTGAAACCATGATATATTTCATCTAAGTTATCAGGTATTTTAGTAATTTTTCCAGTAGAAATATCAACAATGCACCATTTAGAACTAGCAATTGCACATAATTCACCGGCTTCATTAAACATTTGAAAATCTCTTAAAACATAAATTTTACTTGTTCTAGTTCTACCCCAAGTTTTAAGAAAAACTTTTTCATCTGCAGATGGCCTTTTAAAAACTTGTAATTTCCAGTTAAGTAAAACCCAAGTTTTATTTTCTTTGCCTAGTTCTTTAAATGAATAATGACAATATCCTGAGTGTGTACCTGCTATTGTTTCCATTAATGATAAGAAACTTTTATTTGTTAAAACATTGTGAATTCCAGTTTGAGAAAATCCTGTTAAATATGATTCTTCAAAAATTCCATTTTCCAATTTCATTTTTAATTTTATTTCCTCCTTATTTTATTTGATAATTAACATAATTGTATAAGAGATTATTTCTTTTATTATAAATACAACTTAAAGTATATCATATTTTCAAAAAAAGTGATATAATTTTAAAGAAAATATAAATTATATTTATGTAAATAACCTTTGTTGTAATATAAAATAAAAAAGAGGAATATATATGTTAGAAAAATGTACTATTTGTCCAAGAAATTGTAAAGTAAATAGATTAGAAGGAAAAAAAGGATTTTGCAAATGTGATGACAAAATAAAAATTGCGTTAGTAAGTTCACACAAATTTGAGGAACCTTGTATAAGCGGAAAAGAAGGTTCAGGAACAATATTTTTTAGTAATTGTAATTTAAGATGTATATATTGTCAAAATCACGAAATAAGCCAAGAAGGTGTTGGAAAAGAAGTAAGTATAGAAAGGCTTTCAGAAATATTTTTAGAGCAACAAGCAAGAAGTTTAAATAATATAAATTTAGTAACTCCAACAATGTATGTGTATCAAATTATTGAAGCAATAAAAATTGCTAAGTCTAAAGGTTTAAAAATACCAATAATATATAATTCAAATGGATATGAAAATGTTGAAACAATAAAAGCATTGAAAGGATATATTGATGTATATTTACCAGATTTAAAATATTATTCGAATGAATTGGCAGAAAAGTATTCACAAGCTCCAAATTATTTTAATATAGCAACTAAGGCAATAAATGAAATGTACAATCAAGTTGGAAGCATTAAATTTTCGGAAAATGGAATGATACAAAAAGGAGTTATTATTAGACATTTAATATTACCAAATCATATTCAAAATACTAAGCATATACTAAAATGGATAAAAGATAATTTTAAAAATGATGTATATGTGAGTGTTATGGCACAATATTTTCCTACATATAAAGCTAAAAATGATAATTTGTTAAATAGGAAAATATCAAGAAAAGAATTTAAAGAAATTGAGAGATATATGTATTTAATTGGATTAGAAAATGGTTACATGCAGGAATTAGGAAAACATGAGGAGGAATATGTGCCAGTATTTGACTTAAAAAATGTATAAAATCAATCTGTAATAAAAATGTAATATGTGCGAAATATAAATGTAAAATAAAAAATAGTAAAAAAACTTGATAATTGAAAATAAATATTGTATATTAAATATATATATGATTATTCGAATAATACAAAGGAGGAACAAAATATGGAAGAAAATGAGGAAAAAATATATTCTAAAGTTCCAGCAAAAGTTGATACTTGGACAAGTTTCAAAAAGTATGCTCTTTATCCAGTTACTGTTGAATTAACACCTTATCAACAAAAGGTGTTTAAGGAAGTAAGTGATTTTTGGAATCAAGAGGTATATCTTGAAAACGGAGAACTTCGTTTAAGACCAAGAGATTCAGCTGAAGAAGAAGAACCAGAAGTAAAGATTGAATTATAAGTAACTATAAAAAACTTGCTTTATTTGCATGTTTAGTTTTAATTATAATAAAATAAAGAATGCTACTTTTTTAAAGTAGTATTTTTTATTCATAATTACTTGAAATGTAATTATTTTTGTAATAGAATAAGAATGTCTTAATAAGGCAATAATTTTGATTAAGGAGGATTTTTATTATGTCAATTAAAATAGGAATTAATGGATTTGGAAGAATAGGAAATTTAGCATTTCAAGCTGCTTTAAAAAAAGCAGATGTAGAGGTTGTTGCAATAAATGACCCATTTATTACAGCTGATTACATGGCTTATATGATTAAATATGATACAATACATGGAAGATTTAAAGGTGAAGTAAAAGGAGAAGAAAATACATTAACTGTAAACGGAAAAGATGTAAAAGTTTATAATGAGATGGACCCACACAATGTTCCTTGGGGACAAGATGGAGTAGATTATGTATTAGAATGTTCAGGAGTATTTACAACTATGGAAAAAGCACAAGCTCACTTAGATGCAGGAACTAAAAAAGTTGTAATTAGTGCTCCTTCAAAAGATGCTCCAATGTTTGTTATGGGAGTAAATGAAGAAACATATGATTCATCAATGAATATTGTTTCAAATGCATCTTGTACAACAAACTGTTTAGCACCTTTAGCAAAAGTTATAAATGATAAATATGGTATAGTTGATGGTTTAATGACAACAGTTCACTCAACAACAGCTACTCAAAAAACTGTTGATGGAGCATCTAAAAAAGATTGGAGAGGTGGAAGAGCTGCATCAGGTAACATAATACCATCATCAACAGGAGCAGCAAAAGCAGTTGGAAAAGTAATCCCATCACTTAATGGAAAGTTAACAGGTATGGCATTTAGAGTACCAACATTAGACGTTTCTGTTGTGGATTTAACATGTAATTTAGCAACACCAACAACATATGAAGATATTTGTAACACAATGAAAGAAGCAGCAGAAGGACCAATGAAAGGAATAATTGAATATGTTGATGATGATGTAGTATCATCTGATTTCATTAGTGATGAACATACCTCAATATTTGATGCTAAAGCAGGAATCCAATTAACAGACACATTTGTTAAATTAGTAGCATGGTATGATAATGAATGGGGATATGCTAATAAATTAGTTGACTTAGCTTGCTATATGGCAGAAAAAGATGGAAATAAATAAAAAATAAAAGCTTATACAAAAAAATCAGGTAGGTCGCACACTACCTGATTTTTAACTATGTCATTTCGTAAACAAAATGTAATCTAAATAATAAGAAAAAAATATTGAAAACAAAAGTGTTTTGATATACAATAATATTGAAATTTTACGGAAATAATATTTCCAAGGAAAGGAGTTTTGTATAATTTTTTATACAAGAAAAATTTATGAATAAAAAAACTGTAAAAGATTTAGATGTAAATGGAAAGAAAGTTTTAGTCAGATGTGATTTTAATGTACCATTTGATGAAAATAATAATATAACAGACAAAACAAGAATAGTAGCGGCACTACCAACAATAAAATATTTATTAGAAAATAATGCAAAAGTAATATTATGTTCACACTTAGGCAGACCAAAGGGAGAATTTAATATGAAATACTCTCTAGAGCCTGTAGCTGTAGAACTTTCTAAACAATTAGGAATTGAAGTAAAGCTTGCTAAAGATGTAACTGGAGAAAGTGCTAAAAGCTTAGCAGAAAACTTAAAAGAAGGCGAAGTAATGCTCTTAGAAAATGTTAGATTTGATCCAAGAGAAGAACAAAATGATGATAGTTTAAGTAAAGAGTTTGCTAGTTTAGCAGAATTATATGTAAATGATGCATTCGGAGCAGCACATAGAGCACATTCATCAACAGCAGGAGTTGCTAAATATTTACCATCAGCTTGTGGATTTTTAATTGAAAAAGAACTAAGAATATTAGGAGGAGCATTGGAAAATCCACAAAGACCTTTTGTTGCAATACTTGGTGGAAAGAAAGTATCAGACAAAATAGGAGTTATAGATAATCTATTAGATAAGGTTGATACACTTATAATTGGTGGAGGAATGGCATATACATTCTTTAAAGCACAAGGATACAATGTTGGAAATTCAATATGTGAATTAGATAAGTTAGATTTAGCTTCTAGCTTATTAGAAAAAGCTAAACAAAAAGGAGTAAAGTTACTTTTACCAGTTGACAATAAGGTTGGAAAAGATTTTAGTGAAGATACAGAAAGCATGATAGTAAATTCTTCAGAAATACCAGATGGTTGGGAAGGACTTGATATTGGTCCAGAAACAATAAAGCTATATCAGGAAGAATTAAGACAAGCAAAAACAGTTTTATGGAATGGACCAATAGGTGTATTTGAATTTGACCAATTTGCAATTGGAACAGAGAAAATAGCTAAAACTCTTGCAGAATTAGATGATTGTACAACTATAATAGGAGGAGGAGATTCAGCAGCAGCAGTTGCAAAAGCAGGATTGTCAGATAAAATGACACATATTTCAACTGGTGGAGGAGCATCTTTAGAGTTTATTGAAGGAAAAGTTTTACCAGGAATTGATTGCATCGAGGATAAATAGGTTTATAGGTTGATCCTTAAAAATCTAAATTTATTATATAAGGTAAATAAATTATGAGAAGAACTATAATTGCAGGAAACTGGAAAATGAATATGCTTCCAAATGAAGCTATTGAGTATGTAAATACTCTAGCTCCACTTGTTAAAGACTCTCCAAATAAAGTTATAATATGTGTTCCATATACGGATTTATTTTATACATTGCTTACCGTTCAGGAAACTAACATTCATGTTGGAGCACAAAATATGCATTGGGAAAAATCTGGAGCATATACAGGTGAAATTTCAGCAGAAATGTTAAAAGTAATAAATGTTGAATATGTTATAATTGGACATTCAGAGAGAAGACAATATTTTAATGAGACAGATGAAACAGTAAACTTAAAGATAAAATCAGCTTTAGCTCAAGGACTAAAACCAATTGTATGTGTTGGTGAAACATTAGAGCAAAGGGAAAATGGCAAAACAATAGAAGTAATTACTTCTCAAACAGCAAAGGCTCTTGAAGGCTTGACAAAAGAGGATTTAGATAATATAATTATAGCTTACGAGCCTATATGGGCTATTGGAACAGGAAAAACTGCAACAGCAGAGGATGCTAATGACAGTATAAAAGAAATTAGAAACGAAATAAGAAAAAGATTTGATACAGATGATATAAGCATTCTTTATGGCGGAAGTGTAAAGCCAGAGAATGCAAAAGAACTTTTCACAATGTCAGATATTGATGGAGGATTAGTCGGGGGTAGCAGCCTAGATGCACTAAATTTCAGTAAAATTGTAAACTTTTAAGTAAAACTAAAGATATCATTTTAATCTTAAAAATAGCAATTTTATTGTAATTTACATAATGGCATATAGCCATTTGTAGTAGGCGTAAAAATAAAGAAAGAAGGTAAAAATGAGTAAAGAACTTACAATGCTAGTTATACTTGATGGATTTGGAAAGAATCCTGAAAAGTTAGGAAATGCAGTCGCAAATGCTAAAAAGCCAAACATTGATGAACTAATGATGAAATGTCCAACAGCAGAAATTCATGCGAGCGGTGAAGCAGTAGGACTTCCAGAAGGACAAATGGGAAATTCTGAAGTAGGTCATACTAATATAGGAGCAGGAAGAGTTGTATATCAAGAACTTACAAGAATTACAAAATCAATAGAAGATGGTGACTTCTTTAGTATTCCAGAACTTGTAGATGCTATTGAAAATTGTAAGAAAAAAGGTTCTAAATTACACATTATGGGATTACTTTCTGATGGTGGAGTTCATAGTCATGAAAGACATTTATACGGCTTGTTAGAACTTGCTAAACGTAGAGATTTTGAAGATGTATTCATACATTGTTTTATGGATGGTAGAGATACTCTTCCAGCATCAGGAGAAGGATACATTCAAAAACTAGAAGAAAAAATAGAAGAAAAAGGTGTAGGAAAAATTGCATCAATTTCAGGTAGATTTTATAGCATGGACAGAGACAAAAGATGGCAAAGAGTACAAAAATGCTATAATGCATTAGTTTATGGAGAAGGAGAAAAAGCATCATCTCCTATCCAAGCAATAGAAGGCTCATATCAAAAAGAAACATTTGATGAATTTGTAGAACCAACTGTAATATATAATGGTGAAAAGCCAGTAGCAACAATAGAAGATGGTGATTCTGTAATATTCTTTAATTTTAGACCAGACAGAGCAAGACAGATTACAAGAGCATTAGTTGATCCAGAATTTAAAGAATTTGAAACAAAAAAAATGAAACTAAACTTTGTATGCATGACCCAATATGATGCGACAATGCCAAATGTTAAAGTTGCATTTAAACCAGAAAAATTAAAAAATACTTTTGGTGAATATATAAGCAAAAAAGGATTAAAACAATTAAGAATTGCAGAAACTGAAAAATATGCACATGTAACATTTTTCTTTAATGGTGGAGAAGAAAAACAATATCCAGGAGAAGACAGAATTTTAGTTCCATCTCCAAAGGTAGAAACTTATGATATGAAACCAGAAATGAGTGCATATGAAGTTACTGATAAAGTTGTTGAAGCAATAAACTCAGAAAAATATGATAGTATAATTTTAAATTTTGCAAACCCAGATATGGTTGGACATACTGGTAGCTTAGATGCAGCAGAAAAAGCAATAGAAGCAGTTGATGAGTGTTTAGGAAAGATTATAAATGCATTATCTAAACATAATGGTAAAGCAATAATTACAGCAGACCATGGAAATGCAGAGCAAATGATAGATTACAAAACAGGAGAACCATTTACATCACATACAACAAACCCTGTTCCAATAATATTATATGGAATGGAGAATGTAAAGATAAAAGATGGAAGATTGGCAGATTTAGCTCCTACAATGTTAGATATGATGAATATTAAAAAGCCAGAAGAGATGACAGGAGAAAGTTTGCTTATAAGGGAATAGTGAGGTAATAAATTTGCAAAATGAATTAAGAAAGAATTGTAAAGAAATATATAATTCTTTAATAAAGCTAATACCAGAAAAATGGGAAAAGATTTGCTTATACGAGAGTATATTAGAAGATTTAAAAGGGGAAATGTATTTTTATTATTTCCCCAAAAAATTGATTAAAGCAAAGCCAATAAATTGTTATGAAATTGCTAGCAAATTTGGTGCAGATGAAAATACATATAATGAAGAACTTTCTAAATTATATAAGAAAGTAAAGCAATTGAAACAGATAGTAAAAACTCCATGGACCAATATAACAATTATTGTTGAAAAAAATCTTTTTACAGCGGAATTTCATTTTGATAATATAAGAAATTCAAAATATTCTGATGAGCAAAGGCATATAATTTGGTGTTACAAGTATTTAAAATTACCAATTGATAGCTTAAATAAAAAAGAGCAAAATCTGATACTTACATACAAAGAAGAAACCCGAATAAAACCAGCAATATTTATAGAAGAAGTAAAAAATTTGGAACTTCAAGAAATAACTAATCAAATACTTAAAGTTTAATATAGAAAAGGAGTGTTAATAATATGAAC
The DNA here is from genome assembly GCA_947624715.1 of uncultured Clostridia bacterium. The sequence continues at coordinate 14,402 of CANQLO010000030.1, read as the reverse complement.
TATTCAAAAGAAGTAGAAAATATGTGCGTAGTAAAGAAAGGTGTAGACCACGGACCAGCACCTATTCCAGAAGAAGGAAAATGGGTTAAAGCTAAAGAAATAAAAGATATTTCAGGATTTACTCATGGTATAGGTTGGTGTGCTCCTCAACAAGGATGTTGCAAACTTACACTTAATGTTAAAGATGGAATTATAGAAGAAGCCTTAGTTGAAACTATAGGTTGTTCAGGAATGACACATTCAGCAGCTATGGCTGGAGAAATATTAGTAGGAAAGACTATATTAGAAGCATTAAATACAGATTTAGTATGTGATGCTATAAATACTGCTATGAGAGAATTATTCTTACAAATAGTTTATGGAAGAAGTCAATCAGCATTTTCAGAAGGTGGCTTAGCGATAGGAGCAGGACTTGAAGATTTAGGAAAAGGACATAGAAGTCAAGTAGGTACTATATATTCAAGCAAACTAAAAGGACCAAGATATCTAGAACTTGCTGAAGGATACATAACAGAAGTAGGCTTAGATAGTGATAATCAAATTATTGGATACAAATATGTAAATCTAGGAAAAATGATGGATGGAATTAAAAAGGGAGTAGACCCAATGGAAGCTATAGAAAAAGCTTCAGGTACATATGGAAGATTTGATGAAGCGGTTAAGAAGATTGATCCAAGACAAGAGTAAAAGGTTGAAAAATAATTACAATTTTGGCGCCCACAAACTTCATTTAAAATTTATTCAACGTACAAAAAGTACGCCTCACAAATTTTAAACTTGTTTTCCTAGCCAAAATTTAATTCTTTTCCAACAATTATATTTAAAATTAAAATTAGGAGGAATGAAAATGGCAGTAACATTTGAAAGTTATGAAAGAAGAATAAATCAAATAAAACCAGTAATGGAGAAGTATGGAATAAAAGATTTTGAAGATGCTCTTGATATATGCAAGCAAAAAGGATTTAACCCTTATGAAATGGTAAAAGAAGTGCAACCAATATGTTTTGAAAATGCATGTTGGGCTTATACTTTAGGAGCAGCAATAGCTATAAAAAAAGGTTGCACTAAAGCACAAGATGCAGCAAAAGCAATAGGAGAAGGATTACAAGCTTTCTGTATACCAGGCTCTGTTGCAGATGATAGAAAGGTTGGATTAGGACATGGAAACCTAGCTTCAATGCTCCTTAGCGAAGATACAAAATGCTTTGCATTTTTAGCAGGACATGAAAGTTTTGCAGCAGCAGAAGGAGCAATTGGAATTGCAAAATCTGCAAACAAAGTTAGAAAAGAACCTTTAAGAGTTATATTAAATGGACTTGGAAAAGATGCAGCACAAGTAATTTCAAGAATAAATGGATTTACATATGTAAAAACAGAGTTTGACTTTTTCACAGGAAAAGTAAATATAGTTGAAGAAATTGCATACTCAAATGGAGAAAGAGCTAAAGTAAGATGCTATGGAGCAAATGATGTTAGGGAAGGTGTAGCAATAATGCACTTAGAAGATGTTGATGTTTCTATCACAGGAAACTCAACAAACCCAACTAGATTCCAACATCCAGTAGCAGGTACATATAAAAAAGAAAGATTAGAACAAGGAAAGAAATATTTCTCAGTAGCATCAGGTGGAGGAACAGGAAGAACATTACATCCAGATAATATGGCTGCAGGTCCTGCATCATATGGTATGACTGATACAATGGGAAGAATGCATTCAGATGCACAATTTGCAGGTTCTTCATCAGTTCCAGCACATGTTGAAATGATGGGACTTATAGGCATGCGGAAATAATCCAATGGTTGGAGCAACTGTTCAAATAGCAGTAGCAGTAGAAGAAGCAATGAAATAGACATTTTAATTTTATGGATTTATATAAATAAAAGTATTAGAGAGTAAACTATTAAACAATTTACTCTTTTTTGCTATTTAAAAATTTATATATTTATTTTAATTTCTATACTAATTTGCTTTTCCAACCCTCCAAGAAATGCTAGACACTGTATTATTACTTATAACAAATGTTAAATAGGTAGCTGTATCTTCCATAGAGGCGTATGTATTTTTATAAGGTGGACACATATACACATATCTAATAATATAACTATCACCAGAATTTGAAGAAGTTTCATAAGCGTAAAGTATAGCTTCCTTAGTTTTTATAGTATCTAAATTATATACATTGAAATTACCATATATGTATTTACCAATTATTTTTTCATCAGAAGAATACACGTAATTATCATCTTCTAGATTTTCAGTGTAAAATGTCTCTAAAACCTTGCTAGTATCATCACCAATAGAGATTCCTTTAAAATTAAATTCTGGTGAACTACAAATAAACTCATATAATTTTTCATTTGAAAAGTAAAAAGTATAACCATCACATAATAATATTTCAACTATATTAGTGTCATCAGAATTTTCAACTTTGTTAATAGTATATTTTTTATTACCTAATAAAGAAATAATGTATTCTTTAGATGCATTGTAGTAGATTTCTTCATCTTTTAAATCAACAATAGTAAATTTAGAAACGGTATGAGTATTAGTAGGAAGGTAATAATTTTTATAGTAATATTTATATCCAAAGAAAAAAGCTAAGGCAATAAAAAATATTAGTGATGTCCAAAAAATAATATCTTTTTTTAGTTTCATATTTAATCTCCAAAATTAAAATATAAGAAAATGTTTGTATTATAACTAAATGGTTGGGGTACTGTGATTCGAACACAGGAAATGTCGGAGTCAGAGTCCGATGCCTTACCGCTTGGCTATACCCCAGTATAAACTTCTATCGTATTTTAACATAAATCTTTGAATTTTACAATAAAAATAAAAATAATTTTTTTATAAAAACTATTGACAAATAATGGAAAGAAATATATAATAAATGTATATTAAGAAAAATATTAATAAATAACAAGTAAATATGGGGGCAATTTTCTTTTTTTAATAGGGAAAGTGTATCCATATTTATTTTTTGGTTGAAATAAAATTAAATAAAATGTATAATTACATTAGCTAAAAAATTATAAAAGGAAAAGAAAGTAATAAAAATGAAAAAAAAGTATAAAATAATATTTATGATAATAGCAATTATAATAATAATTTTAATTTTTATAGCATTGTTTTTAAACTTTATAGTAATTTCAAGTACTAAAGAAAGTATTATATCTGAAGAAGAAGCAACAAAAAAACAATTTGATTGTATTCTTATTCTAGGAGCAGGTGTGTGGGGAAATAAACCATCTCCAATGCTTGAAGATAGACTTTTAGAAGGTATAAGTCTGTACGAGAAAGGTGCATCAAACAAGATAATAATGAGTGGTGACCATAGTAGAGCAGACTATGATGAAGTAAATGTTATGAAAAAATTTGCAATGGATAAAGGAATAAAATCAGAAGATATTTTTATGGACCATGCAGGACTTTCAACATATGACAGCTTATATAGAGCAAAAGAAATTTTTGAAGCAAATAAAATTTTAATAGTAACTCAAGAATATCATTTGCCGAGAGCTTTGTATATTGCTAAACAATTAGGAATAGAAGCATATGGTGTAAAAGCAGATCCAAGAAAATACGCTGGACAAACGATGCGAAATTTAAGAGAAATCTTAGCAAGAGACAAAGACTTTATTATGTGTATTATAAAACCAAAATCAACATTTTTAGGAGAAAAAATACCAATAACAGGAGATGGAAACGTAACAAATGACAAAAAACTAGATTAAAAAAATGGATAAAAAAGATTTTAATAAAAGTGAATAATAAACAAAAAAATGAATAAATTAATAATAGAATTATAATTTAAAGGAGGACAAGACAATTTTCGGCTTAGGATGTTTTATAGGAATAATATTAGGAGCAAATATAGCAATAATGTTATATGCATGTATTTTAGTAGGAAAAAAAGGAGAACAAAATGGACAAGGTAATGGAATTAACCAAGTTGCAGAAAGATGAAGACAAGCTTCTAATTGCAAAGGTATTAGATAAAATTAAATTAGTACAAGCTAGAAATAGATTTGAAAGTACTGACTTTCTAGATTTAGCTCAAAAAGAAATGATTCAAGAAATATTAACAAAAAGAAAAGAATCAAATTATGAGTTTTTTGGTGGATTTAAACAAGCAGAAAGAACAATGCTGGTTTTATTTCCATATACATATAATGAAAATAAGATATATAATCAGATAATGTCGATAATAAGAGTAACTTTGCCAAAAGAACAATGGGGAACATATGAACATAAAACATATTTAGGAGGAATAATAAAACTTGGCGTAAAAAGAGAAAAAATTGGAGACATATTAGTTAGAGACGATGGAGCAGACATAATTATTTCAAAGGATATAGAGAAATTTTTATTAAGTAGTATGAATAGCTTAGTAAGATTTCAAAAAGCAAGTATTGAAAAAATAGAAATTGAAAACATAAATTATATAGAAAAGGAAAAACAAATAATAAAAATAAATGTACCATCAATGAGGCTTGATGCAATAGTTGGTGAACTTGCAAAAGTATCTAGAAATAATGCTAACAGTTACATAAATCAAGAGAGAGTCTTTGTAAATTTTAAACAAGAATTAAGAACTTCAAGACAAATTGATGAAGGAACAGTAATTACAATAAGAGGAAAAGGTAGATTTACAATTTCTAAAATTTTAGGAAAAACAAAAAGCGGTAGAATAAATGTAGAAGTACAAAAATGGTAAAAAGTATAAAAATAAAATAATAGGCAATAATTTCATAAAAAATAGAAAGGAAAAAATTTATTATGAAAGAAATGCCTATTAAAAAAATTGAAGCAAGTCAAATTTTTGATTCGAGGGGAAATCCAACTGTTGAGGTTATGGTAACACTAGAAGATGGAAGTGAAGGATTAAGCATGGTACCATCAGGGGCATCAACAGGAACATATGAGGCGGTAGAATTAAGAGATGCAGATTTTCAAGAGTACAATGGTTATGGAGTGTCAAGAGCAGTTGATAATGTTAATAAGAAGATTGCGAAACTACTTATAGGAGAAGATTCTTATAATCAAATAAAAATAGATGAAAAAATGATTAAATTAGATGGAACAAATAATAAATCAAAATTAGGTGCAAATGCAATTTTAGGAGTTTCGCTAGCAGTTGCAAGAGCTGCGGCTAATAGTTTAAATATGCCACTATATAGATATATAGGTGGTATAACAGGAAATACTATTCCACTTCCAATGATGAATATTTTAAATGGAGGAAAACATTCAGATAATAATTTAAACATTCAAGAATTTATGATAGTACCAGTAGGTGCTAATAATTTTAAGGAATGTATGCAAATATGTACAGAAATATACCAAGTATTAAAAGAAATATTAAAACAGAAAGATTTATCAATTTCAGTTGGAGATGAAGGAGGTTTTGCACCAAATTTAGAAAATGATGAGCAAGCAATAGAACTTATTATTGATGCTATTGAAATGGCAGGATACAAGAAAGATAAAGATGTAAAAATCGCGCTTGATGTTGCGAGTTCAGAAATGAGAGAAGCGGCAAAAAGGATTGAAAAAGAAGGATACTATTTTTGGAAAACTAAAGAGTATAAAACAAAAGCTGAAATGATTGACTATATTATTAGGTTGACTGAAAAATATCCAATAATGTCAGTAGAAGATGGATTAGGGGAAGAGGACTGGAAAGACTGGAAAGAGCTTACTAGCAAAATTGGAAAAGATGTAGATTTAGTTGGAGATGATTTGTTTGTTACAAATAGAAAAAGACTAGAAAAAGGTATAAAACAAAAAGTAGCAAACTCAATATTAATTAAGCCTAATCAAATAGGAACATTAACAGAAACTTTAGAAACAATTAAGGTCGCTAAAAGGAATGGATATAAGACAATTATATCTCATAGATCAGGTGAAACTGAAGATACATTTATAGCAGACTTAGCAGTTGCAGTAAACGCAGGACAAGTGAAAATGGGTGCGCCATGTAGAAGTGAAAGGATAGCTAAATATAATAGAATATTAAATATAGAAAAAGAATTAAGTCATTAAAAAAGAAAATAATAAAGTTCAGTTAAAAGTAAATAAGTAAATCAAATTTAATCGTCAAGTGAAAATTTAAATGCAATTCTGTAAATCAAATTCATTGAAAGTAAATAAGTAAATTAAAATCAATTAAAAGTAAATCAGTAAAAAACTTGAAAAATAGCCTAAAAGATAGTATAATAATAAAGAAAAAATTATAGAGATAGCAATAAATGAAAGGTAAAATGTAAAAATGAAAGTCCATTTTATAAGCTTAGGTTGTAAAACTAATCAGTACGAAACAAATGCTATGGAACAAAGTTTTATAAAAAAAGGCTACGAAGTAGTATCTAAAGAAGAAAAAGCAGATATATATATAATAAATACTTGCAGTGTAACTAATATTGCTGAAAGAAAATCAAGACAAATGTTAAGAAGAGCAAAAGAATTTAATCCAGATGCAATTATTGTCGCATCTGGATGTTATGCTCAAGTAGCAAAAGATGAGATAGAGAAAATCAAAGAAGTTGATTTAATACTTGGAATAAACGAAAAAAATAATATTGTAGAAATTATTGAAAATTATATAAAAGATAAAGGCAATAACTCAGAAGTAAAAGAAATTGTATCAGATGTTATGCATCATAAAGATTATGAAGAATTTGGTGTAACAACTTATACAGAAGAAAATAGAGCGGTAATAAAGATTCAAGATGGATGTGATAGATTTTGTACATACTGTATTATTCCTTATGCAAGAGGAAAAGTAAGAAGTAGAAGTCCGGAAAATATAATAGAAGAGATAAAAGAAGTTGCAGCAAATGGAATAAAGGAAGTAGTTTTAACAGGAATACATATAGCATCTTATGGAAAAGATTTTGATAAAGAAAAAGTAAAACAGCTTAGAAAAAAATATAATTATAGTGAAGATTACGAAGAATTTGATCCTAAAGACGATTTGCATACAGGTGGTTTTAGATTTATTGAATTGTTAGAACAAATAAATAAAATAGATGAGATAAAAAGAGTAAGACTTGGTTCAATAGAGCCAAAGCTAATTACTAAGGATTTTGTTAATAGATTAGCAAGGTTAGAAAAGATATGTAATCATTTTCATTTATCATTACAAAGTGGTTGTGATGATACATTAAATAGAATGAATAGAAGGTATACCACTAAAGAATTTGAAAGTTCATGCAACTTACTTAGAGAGAATTTCAAAGACTTGGTACTTACTACTGATATAATAGTTGGCTTTCCAGGTGAAACAGATAAGGATTTTGAAGAAACATATCAGTTCTTAAAGAAAATTAAATTTTACAAAATGCACATATTTAAGTATTCTCCTAAAAATGGTACTAAAGCAGAAAAAATGGACAATCAAGTTGACGGAAATATAAAAGAACTAAGAAGTCAAAAGCTTATAGAGTTATCTGATAAAAATGAAATAGAATATAATAAAAGCTTATTAGGAAAAAGTTTATCTGTTTTATTTGAAGAACAGGACAAAGATGGATACTATAAAGGACATACATCTAATTACATATTAGTAAAAGTTAAAACTAACGAAAAATTAGAAAATAAAATAGAAAATGTTTCGATAAATAAATCTGAAGGAAAGGATTTAATAGGAGAAATAGTATGCCAAGAACAAAATTAAAAGATAGAGTACTTCCAATATACACAAAGGGAGAAGAAATTTTTAACATGGTTACGCATATTGTAGGTGGCTCATTTGGTATTATAGGAATGATAATATGCTTAGTATTATCAATAATTCATAAAAATGGATTTGCAATAGTAGGAAGTGTAATATATGGAATATCAATGATATTTTTATATACAATGTCTAGTATTTATCATGGATTAAAACCAACTTTGAAGGCAAAAAAGGTTATGCAAGTAATGGATCATTGTACAATATATGTACTAATTGCAGGAACATATACACCAATTCTGCTATGCTCAATAAGGCAAGTTGACCCTGTAGCAGCATGGATAATGTTTGCAATTGTATGGTTATTAGCTGCTATTGGAATTGTTTTCACAGCTATTGATTTGAAACAATATAAAGTATTTTCAATGATATGTTATATAGCAATGGGCTGGCTTATAATATTTAGAATAGATCTATTAATTAAAGCGATAGGAATGACAGGAATGCTTCTAATTTTAATTGGAGGAATTGTTTACACTTTAGGTACTATACTTTATGGTATAGGTAGAACAAAAAAATATATGCATTCAATGTTTCATTTATGTGTAGTTTTAGCAACTTTACTTCAAATGTTAGCAATTATATTATATGTAGTGTAGTTATTTACATAATTATAAAAAATGTGATATAATAAAAATGTTATATAATATATGTTGAAAAATAGTAAATATTATGAAATAATATAAATCGTAAAAAAGGAGACTAACATGAAAGCAATAGAAATCAGAAACAAATACTTAGAATTTTTTAAAAATCATAATCATAAAGTTATACCAAGTGCACCATTAATACCAGAAAACGACCCATCTGTATTATTTACAACAGCTGGTATGCAACCACTAGTACCATATCTTTTAGGAGAAAAACATCCAGAAGGAACAAGACTTACAGATTATCAAAAATGTTTACGTACTAATGATATTGATGAAGTTGGTGATAATAGACACTTAACTTATTTTGAAATGCTCGGAAACTGGTCTTTAGGAGATTATTTTAAAGAAGAATCAATAGCAATGAGTTATGAATTTTTAACAAAAGTATTAGAAATTCCTAGCGAAAAGATAAGTGTTACTTGTTTTGCAGGAGATGAAGACTGCCCTAGAGATAATTTAACAGCAGAATGTTGGAAAAAAGCAGGTATTTCTGAAGATAGAATTTATTTTTATGGAAAAGAAGATAATTGGTGGATAGCAGGCGAAGAAGGACCATGTGGACCAGATACAGAAATGTTTTATGATACAGGCAAAGAACCATGTTCACCAGATTGTCAACCATCTTGCAGTTGTGGAAAATATGTTGAAATATGGAATAATGTATTTATGGAATACTTAAAGAAAGATGGAAAATATACTAAGTTAGAACAAAAGAATGTTGACACAGGACTTGGATTAGAAAGAATGACAATGCTTCTTGAAAATAAAGAAACACCATTTGACACAGAGATATTCAAGCCTATTATGGATAAGCTAGAAAGTTTAGCAAGAAAAGACGATATAGCAAGTAGAAGAATAGTGGCAGAACATCTAAGAGCTAGTATAATGGTTACAGCAGATGGAGGAAGACCAAGTAATATTGATAGAGGATATATTTTAAGAAGATTAATTCGTAGAATGACAAGACATATGAATAAACTTGAAATAAACCTTGATGAATTATCAAACTTAATAGATTTAAATATAGAAACTCTTAAAGAACTATATCCAGAACTAATAGATAAAAAGAAAACAATTAAAGAAGTCATAATTCAAGAAAAAGATAAATTTATGAAAACTCTAATTCGTGGAGAAAAAGAATTTGAAAAAGTTATAAATAGAATAAAATCAGAAGGAAAAGATACAATTGACAGTGAAAACATATTTAGACTTTATGAAACATATGGATTTCCACCAGAGGTTAGCAAAGATTTGGCAGAAGAAAATGGCTTAAAAGTAAATATGGATGAAGTAGATAAATTATTTAAAATGCATCAAGATAAATCGAGATTAGGAAGTGAGCAAAAATTTAAAGGAGGACTTGCAGGAACAGGAGAGCAAGAAATAAAATATCATACAGCTACACACCTTTTAAATGCTGCTCTTAAAGTTGTTATAAACAAAGATGTTCATCAAAGAGGTTCAAATATTACACCAGAAAGAATGAGATTTGATTTTAGCTGTGATCATAAACTTTCAGATGATGAGAAAAAACAAGTAGAAGACTTAGTAAATAAATGGATACAAGAAGATTTAAAAGTGACAGTAGAAACAATGAAAAAAGAAGATGCAATAAAATCAGGAGCAGAATGTATGTTTATTGAAAAATATCCTGATGATGTTACAGTATATTCAATAGGAGAAGTCTCAAAGGAATTATGTGGAGGACCTCACGTAAAACACACAGGAGAGTTAGGTCACTTCAAAATTGTAAAAGAAGAAGCATCTTCAAGTGGTGTAAGAAGAATTAAAGCAGTTTTAGAATAAAAAATATTGGTTATTTTTTAGAAAAAGTACATTATAGCTAAGTATTCTGAGGGAAAAAACATATGAGTTAAATATTCTGGGAAAAAAATCATATGATTTAAATATTTTTGGGAAAAAGAAAAAAGTAAAATAGTAGAAAAATAAATTTTTATATGCTATAATTAGAATATAGGAGATGAAAATGGAAGAAAAGAAATATAATAAAGTTTTAACTATTATATTAGTAATTGTTGTAATTGCTATATTTGTTATATTAGGTTTCTGGGGATATGATATATATCAAAAATATTATATTAACTCAGGACTTAATGATGCAGTAGAAGAATTTGACAATAGGATAGCACATATTAGGAATAGAACTGAAAATGATACAACAGTAAACAATGTAGAATTAAATATTGATGCAAATGAAATTCAAAACACAGCAGGAGGAGGAAGTTCATCTGGTAATAGAGTAGCAAGACAAACATATAAGGGATATGCAGTAGTTGGAAAAATAGAAATACCAGCAATAAAAGTTAACTACCCAGTGCTTGATAGAACATCAGATGCATCAATGAAAGTATCTGTTGGTGTATTATACGGAGTAGGACTAAATAAAGTTGGTAATACTGTAATTGCAGGACATAACTATAGAAATGGAACATTTTTTTCAAATAATAAAAAGTTAAAAAATGGTGATTTAATTTATATAACAGATTTAGAAGGAACAAGAATTAAATATACAATATATAATATATATACTACAACATCAAGTGATTTTGAATATGCAAATAGGGATACAGCAGGAAAAAGAGAAGTTTCACTTACAACATGTACAGACGATGTAAACGCAAGACTTGTTATTTGGGCAAAAGAAGACTAAAATTAGGCACAAAAAAGTTATGAGAACAATTAATGAAAAAGTAAATGAAATTTTCTAAAAAGCAAAATACACAAAATTTAAGAATAACAGTTGACATTATCAAAAAAATGGGGTAAAATAAATATGTTGCTTATAGCACGAACATGGTGGATTTAGCGTAGTTGGTTAACGCGCCAGTTTGTGGCACTGGAGACCATGGGTTCGAGTCCCATATTCCACCCCATTTAATTTAATATATATTGGGCTGTAGCCAAGCGGTAAGGCACATGACTTTGACTCATGCATGCGCTAGTTCGAATCTAGCCAGCCCAACCAATCTATAATTATATTAAAAAAATCAACGATTTTTTTTTAATAGTAAAATATTTTAAATTATGTAATATTAATTAATAGAGGAGGGCGATTGAAAATGATGTATCCATACGTAAAATATGCAGATGAAACAGAAGTTATGTTTTCAAATATATACAATGAAAATGATAAAGAATGTATAGATATACATTTTGAACGACCTACAAAAAATGGTTTTGACTCTGTTAGAATTCAATACACTATTTTTTAATTGTATCAAAATGGCAAGAATATTATAAAATAGAAAATATAAATGAAGTTAAATTTTATTGCTAATTTAAAATTTTTAATTCGCATAAAACTAAATAAAGCACGGACAGCATATAACTGGTCCGTGATTTTTAATAGATTATTTAAAAATTAAACTTAAAGGAGAAAAAATAAAATGAATAGCACTAAATATTATTTTACATCAGAAGCTGTTTCAATAGGACATCCAGACCATGTTTGCGATATGATTTCTGATAGTATATTGGACGAGTGTTTGAAGCAAGATATGTATTCAAGAGTAGCCTGTGAAACAATGGCAAAAAACGATTTTATTATTTTAGCAGGAGAAATCACAACTAATGCAAAAATAGATGTTGAAAAAATTGTCAAGGACACAGTAAAAAGAATTGGATATACATATACTCCAAGGGTATTAAATTTACTTAGTAAACAATCCCCAGATATTGCACAAGGTGTGGATATTGGAGGAGCAGGTGACCAAGGTATTATGTTTGGATATGCCAATAAAGAAACTCCAGAATATATGCCACTTGCAATTACTATGGCTCATAAATTAATAAGATTAGCAACTGATTTACGTGAAGAAGAAAAATTTAAGTTTGCAATGCCAGATATGAAATCGCAAGTAACATTAGAATATGAAGAAGGAAAAGCAAAAAGAATAGATACAATGTTAATGTCTATTCAACATACAGCAGATTTTAATGAAAAGGAATTTAAGGATTTCATTAAAAATAATATAATGATTGAAGTTGCAAAAGAATATAATCTAAATACAGATTTTAAAATGCTAATAAATCCAACTGGAAAATTTATAATAGGAGGACCAGAGGGAGATGCTGGGCTTACAGGAAGAAAAATAATAGTTGATACTTATGGAGGATATGCACCACATGGAGGAGGAGCTTTTTCAGGAAAGGATCCAACAAAAGTAGATAGAAGCGCAGCTTATATGGTAAGATATTTAGCAAAAAACATTGTAGCATCTGGAATAGCTGATGAATGTTTATTACAGTTATCATATGCAATAGGTGTTGCAGAGCCAATTTCAATATTTATTGACTGTAAAGGTACTAACAAAGTTGAAAACGAAAAGATAATTGAAGCAATTTATGATAATTTTGATTTATCTCCAAAAGGAATAATTGATAAATTAGAACTAAGAAATCCTATATATAGAGAAACATGTAATGGTGGACATTTCGGAAGAAGATATTTAGACAAGGATAAGAAAATAGAATGTACATGGGAAAAACTAGACAGTATAGATATATTTAAAAAGATTAATGTCAAAAGGGACGGAGGTTGTCAATGTCAATAGGGACGGAGAATATTGACATTGTTACAAAAATATAACAAGTTTATTACATTTAAAAATATTCGGTAAATTCCATTGCTATTTAAAAGTTTTAAGTTTATAATTTTTTATATAAAACAAAAGAAATGAAAGGAAAAACAAAATGAAAAAGCTTGTAAGCCTTGAGGCTGTACACACACACACACACACACACACACACAAGTAGTTTAATAAACAAGAGAATAAGTATAAAAAACAAAGCAAGAGAAATCTTTGATTTCGCTTTAGCTTTGTTTGAAGTAAAAAAAGAGAGCTATGTGTTTTAGTAGAATCTAAAATGCATGGCTTTTTTGCGCGCAAAAAACAACGTCAAATAAAAAATATATAATGAATTATATGTTCATTATGCAAGGAGGAAAGAATGAAAAAACAAAGGAGTAGAGAACAGGGAATAACAATAATAGCATTAGTAGTAACAATAGTATTAATGCTTATTCTGGTAGGAGTATCAATAGGCTTTTTAACAGGAGAAAAAGGCTTAATAACAAGAACGCTAGAGTCAATAGAAATAGGAAAAATAGAAGACTATAGAGGGGTTATTGAGTTAGATAGATCTGGAACAGAAGTACAAGCTGGAATAAGAGACATGACAGATAAAGAATACATGGATAACTATGAAAGAGAGTTAAGAGAAGACGCAAAAGACGGAAATCTAAAAGACTCAACGGTAAGAAGAAAGAATGATGAAACAGTAAGAGTAGTAACGCCAGAAGGATATGTATTTGATGCCACAAGAGATGGAGTAAAGTATGTAGGAAAGCAAGGAGAAGAAGAAGGAGATTTACCACCAGAAGTAAATAAAGGAAATACCACAATAACGCCAACACCAAGTGAATGGACGAATAAATCAGTAATGGTAAGTATAGAGACAGACATAAATGAAGAAGGTCAAACAATCCAATATTCTTATGATTCAAAAGTATGGCAAAATTATATAAAACCATTTGAAGTAAAAAATAATGGAACAGTAATATATGCAAGAATTTTAAATAATTTAGACATGTCAAATGGATTAACATCAACAACAATACAAAATATAGATAAACTATTACCAATAGAATCAACTTTCACAGAGACACATACATCAGAAAGTATAACGGTAATAGCAAAAGGAACAGATGCAGAGCCAAACCCAACCAATGGAAAGAGTGATATAGTAGAATATTACTTTAGTAAAGATGGAGGACAAAGTTGGACACCATCAGAAACAGGAGAAGGATACAAAAATCCAACATATACATTTGAAGGATTAGATGGAAATCAAAGATATAATATAAAAGTAAGAGTAAAAGATGATGCAGGAAATTATTTAGATAGTGATGCAAGAGAAGTAACAACAGTACCAAATGCAACAGGAACAATAACTTTTGACTATACACCAGATACAGAATGGACAAATCAAG
>CANQLO010000029.1 GCA_947624715.1 uncultured Clostridia bacterium | reverse complement strand
TTCATACAGAGGCAAAAGAGAAAATCAAAGAATATACAGACAAGGCAGTAATACTTGAAGACGGAGAAGTTTACGAAATAAAATGAAAGGAGCAAAATATGAAACAGAATAAGCCAGTAACCTATAAAGAAGTAATGCAACGATTAAATAATATCAAATTAGAAGATATGGAACCACAAGACATATTTGACAGATTTATTATATACGGCAATGTTGCTGAACTTAATAATTATGAAATTCAAAAGCAGATAATCAAATATGACTATACAGAATACTTAATAAACATACTAGACGAAATAGCAACAAATGAAACCATTATAGCTGAAATGTTACAAAGCACCTGTTTCAAGAATAGCAACTACTCTATCGTAACTGGAACAATAGAAGATATAGAAATAGTAAAAAAACAAGAATTACCTAATACGTTCTCCTGTGCCATAATAACTCTACTAGATAGGAAAACTAAAAGTAAACTTAAAATAGAGTATGTAGACGAAACCGACAGTATTAAGTATAATCTCAAACGAGGATATGTAAATAAGCCTGTAACAGTAGTTATTCAAAATATGGAAGGATGCAAAAGACTATGCTGTTTCATAAAGATAAAGTAGTATGCAATAGACAGGTGCAACAAATTAAGTAATAATAAGAGTGTCAGCCATTGATACATCATAGTAACTGACATAAACCCCTAAAATTAATAGCCGGTTACAATAGAATAACCGGTTATTTTTAGTTGTTTATTAAACTTATTTTGATTATTTTTGCCCATTAATAAATGGATACATTTTCCATATTTTATTAAAATAATACATAGAAACATTATATATAAAATTGAACTTTCGTCTGCGATGTCCACGATGTCTATAATAATTTCCATCATAAAAAAAAGGCACCCCATAATTTAAAATTATGGAGTACACAAATTTATATAATGAGTTCTGGCCACTCTATATCGTCTGGAATATTAGGAGTATTAAAAGTGAGTGCATCTAATTCTTCTTGTGTATTAGCTGTAAGTATTCTATCAAGTTCTGTCATTCTATTTTCAAATTCTTGTTCTTCTTCACTGTAATCGTGAGCAACATAATAGTATTGCCTGTCTCCAGTAGAACCTCTGACGGTTCTAAAGTTTAATGAGTGCATTTCTTCGCCAAATTTTTTCTTACTTAACATTGCATAGCCTCTTTCTTTTGCCCAAGCATTATATTCAGCGTGAGTTTCAACTACTTCATATTTTCTAATATTTGCTTCTGTTACAAACCTTTTTACTGGATTTCCTTCTAACATATAATCAGCAGTAGTTTCTTCAACGATTTTTGGAATTGTAAACTTTCCAGCTTTTATTATATTATGCAAATGATACATTGCTTTAGAGCAAATATATTGTAAATTTTCAGGTTTGCATAAGATTTTAGCCAAATCAATTTTACGATCAGGACTATTATCCATTTCTGCATTGAATGGAATAATCTTAAATCGTCTTTGAAAACCATAAGATGAATCGTCAAATGTTACTGTGTTATTCATACCAATTAATAAAGTCGCAAATGGTTTAAAATCAAAAGGTGTTTCAAATTTGAACTCTGCATTTATACTTCCACCAGCAATAATTGTTTTTAATAGTCCAGTATCGACTAACTTTGTGTCGTGTACATCATCTGCAATTACAGCAGTAGAGCCATAAATTGAACTAGCAGAGAACTTTTCCCCAGTTAATTTATTAAGAGTAATGTTTGTCGCATTATCTCCAAGAAGTGCGTTAATAATATCGAAGAACCTACTTTTACCATTACCGACCTCTTCCGTTTTAGAACAAAAGCAATTTGAAAATCATTGCTTCTATAACAAGAGTAACCAATTATGCCATATAAAAAGTCAATTAACTCTTCATTATTAAAAGTTACATCACTAAAGTATTTGTCCACTTCTTCGTTTTTAACATTTTCATCATACTTAATATATGGTGCATTTATTCTACTTTGAAGAATAATATCAGGAGTGAAAGGAATTTCTTTTAACTCGTTAATGTCTAATATACAGTTTTGGAAAGCAATATACCTTTCATCAGCTTCTTTTTTAACCTCACTCTTGAGACGAATATAATTCATAACTTCTTTTATATTGTAAGTTTTCAAACTATCTATTTCGTCTAATATAGCTGTTTCTATTTTATGAGTTTTGCTATTATTCTCATAAATTCCATCTTCATAAATAAAAAGCTGGTTATTATTTAATCGAATAATGTTATAATCTCGAATTAAATCTCTAGCAAAAACATTGTGAAGAAATTTACCATTTCTAAAATACTTTGCCTCATCTTTTGCATCTTGAACATAATTAATATCCATTTTAAAAACCCCCTTTTTGTTTTTGCTTCCACCAGTTATCTACATCTTCAATACTAAAGCGAAGACAAGATTTTGAAAGTGGTACATAAGGTATTTCACCTGCATACCTTAATTTCCTAATTAGTCCGACACTTACACCAAGCCTTTTTGCTATTGTGTTAATATCTACTAAAACTGTTTTTGAATTTTCCATTTTGAAAATTCCCCCTTTTTAATAAATTTTGAAGAAGTATTACCTACCCCTCTAATATAAATATAACTTGAGAAATTTAAAAAAATTTATGTGGTATTGAAAACTAGTCATATCAATGCTTTCAACCCATTTCCTGTTTTTTCACACAAGTTTTAATAGCTAGAAATAAAAAAATTGCATTGCTCACTTTATATTTATTTTAGAGGGGCATTTATATTTGAAATTTTAAAATAGAAATGTCATATCAAATAATACTTGCAATAGAAAACGAAATTAAATTATGTCAAAATTCCAATAATACATGTACTAACCTCAAATATAAAGAAAAGGAGTAGTAATTATGATTAAAAAAGGAAGACGAGGAAACGGAGAACGGAACTATCTATTGGAATGAGAGGTTAAAAAAATGGGTAGGACAATTTACTGCAAATAACAAAAGAAAAGCAGTATATGCAGATACTAGAACAGAGGTTGCAGAAAAATTGCATAAAGCTTTAGTAAATATTAAAGAAAACAAATTTATAGACAAAAGTAAAATTACCATTAAAGAAATACTAGATATAATTTTGGAAGAACAGGAAAAGTCAAATATAGTTACTGAAAATACTCAAGCAAGAAATCTGCAAACTGCAAAGATTATCAAGAATATGTATATAGCAGATATACCTATTCAAAAGGTTAATGCAGTACAAATAAATGACTGTTTATTAGAAATGGTAACATATTCAAATTCATATATCGAAAAAATTTATATGTCATTATCTAGCGTTTTTAATAAAGCAATGTTACTACAAATTATTAGCATAAACCCATTTTCAATAAAAGGAAATATAATAAAACCACGAAGCAAAAGACCAGATAAAAAAGTAGAAGCACTAACAATAGAAGAACATAAGCTTTTTCTACAACAACTGGAGAAAAAGCCTTATAAATACAAGGACATTTATTATGTCCTTATTGAAACAGGAATAAGAGTGCGGAGAATGTTTAGCTTTAAAAAGAGAAGATTTAGACTTTAAGAATAAGATTATACACATTAGAAGAAGTATTACCAGAGGAAAAGACGGAAAGCAAAAACTCGGAAATTCAACTAAAACTTATAATGGAATTAGGGATGTTCCTATGCCAAACTCTTTAAAGACTATACTAAAACAATATAATAATAAAGTAGGATTTTTATTTACTAAAAAAGATGGTTCTTTTATATTAACCTCAACTATAAATTCTCAATTTAAGCGCATTCTAAAGGACGCAAATATCGGCACTAAAATTTATACTTTTCAAAGAAATGATAAGTCTAGAGGAAAAATTAGAAAAATAAATTCAAAAACAAGTTCGTATAATACACATTGCTTAAGACATACATTTGCTACAAGGTGTATTGAAGCTGGAATGAGAGCTGTAACTTTGCAAAAAATACTTGGACACGCTGATATAGAAACTACCTTACGGAACTTATACATCTGTATTTGATAGATTTAAAGAAAGTGAAGTTGATAAAGTAAACCAATATTTAGAAATCAATGATATTAGAGCAATAAATGAAAATGCTGAATAATGACCTATGAGAGCAATATTATTTATTGCTCTTATTTTAAATCCTTTTGGATTTGATTTTTGGTTAATTATTTATATATTTTATGATTATTAAAACCATCTCATTTATGGTGGTTTAAACCATATTTTTAAGTATTTGCAATAAAACTGCAATAATTTTGAATATTGAATATTCTGTTTTATGCAGAAATACAGCTATTTGAATATGGTTCTTTATTGGTTGTCGCCTCCAATTACATAAAAATTATTAAAATCTAGCATATTTGAGTATGCTAGATTTTATTATAGTATAATATAATAAACTACTAAAACAAGTAGTAACCTTATTTAATTAGATAATGTATGAAGTTTGGCGACCAAGTACATTATCTTTTTTTTTACGTTTTGCCATGATTAGAAAAACGTTTAAATAATAAAAGAGATTTAAGTTTCCTCAAATCTCTTTTTAATACTATTGTAAGTGAAAACTTACAACATATTTGTGCTAATAGTCTATGCTAAAAGCTTAAAAATATTCCAAATACTAAAAATCTAAAAAGATTTTCATATTTGTTGAATACTACTATTGTTTACATAAAAACAACATCTTTGTATTTTTATTTTACCATGTATAGGGATTTTTGTCAACTGTTAGTTTATTTTTTGTTATTTATTATTATTTACTTTTAATTATTTTTTAATTTTTCTATATAGTTATTAAGATTTTCAATTTTTCGCTCATATCCTTTAATTTCTTTCATTAATCCTAAGCTAACATATAATGATTGATTCACATTATTCATATCTTCTTTAGATAATTTAGTTATAAAATTTCCTAATCTGGCTTTACTTACTGTTTGAATATTAGAAAGATTAACTTGACCATCTAATAAAATTTCTCCATTAGCTGAATATTGAGGAGTGATATGAGTCATTGAAGGAATAGTTTTATTTGCATGAGTAATTGGAGCTACTATTACATTACTTGAATTAATGTTACCAACATTTCCTTGAATTACCAAGCAAGGTCTTTCTTTTTGCATTTCAGAACCAATTCCTACTCCAAAATCGCATTGATATACTTCGCCACGATGAACTATTCTATTTTTTGCTTTTTCTGCGTTAGCATCAAGATATATTTGCTTTTTTACCCATTCTAAAATATATTGTACTTTATTAATTTCAATATTCATTAGTATTAATTTCTCCTCCTTTCTCATCATTTTCTAGCTTTTGTATAAAGTTTGGCGACCAAGTACATTATCTTTTTTATATATAAAAATTAATAACAAACTTTACAAGCTTCTCTACCTTCTGCGATAGCTTGTTGCATAGTGATTTGATGACCATTACCTTTTAGAGTTCTGCAATTCTGTTTGTGATATTTTGTTCCTGTATCTCCAACCCATACCATTTGTTCATCTGTATTAGTTTGCGTAGATTTATCTGGAGAAGAAATAGATGTTTCGGAAGAAGGAGTAGATGTATTTGGAGAAGGAGTAGATGTTTCCTCTTTAATTTGAGTAGAAGATACATTAGAATCTTCTTTTAATGAGTCTAGAGAGTTAGCTGTTTGTGAAGATTGATTGTTTGAACTACTGTTTTCCTGTTGTTGATTGACTATAGGAGTATCATTCTGGTTTATATTATTAGTAACATCATTATCTTTAGTTGTTGAATTTGAATCAACAATATTATTACTGATATTAGTATATAGTTGATTTGTAATGTTAGAAGTATTTTATTCGAATATCTTTTTTATTCTAGCTTCTGTAACTTTTCCAATAATTTTAAAATCATCTTTTTTCGTTAGTTTTCTTGGAGGATAATAAGAATTAAAAGCAACTAATTCAATGTGGTCATCATATTTAATTAGCTTCTTTACTGTAGCTTCTTCTCCATCAACAATAACTATTACAACTTGTCCACTCTCGACATCATTTTGTTTATGAACTATTACTATATCATCTTCGTACATTATAGGTTGCATACTATCACCAGTTACTTTCAATGCAAAATAATTTTCTGGGTCTGAAACTTCTTTATCTAAATTTACATAACCTATCCAATTTTCTTGTGCTAAATAGTTGTAACCTGCTTTAACTGTACCTAAAAGAGGAAATGCTTGTTTATTATTGTTTGTTGGTAAATTTTTTTCTTCAACCAAATCAGATTTTCTTATTTCAAAATAATTTGCTAATGCTTCAATTTTATCTATACGAGGATAAAATTCTCCTTTACACCAACCTGTTACAGTAGTATAAGGTAAATCTAAATCTCTAGCAATATCATTCCTATCTTTATGATTTAGTAACATATAATAATTTAAATTCTTTGCAAAAATTTCTTTATTTCCTAAATCGCCCATTTCCGCCTCCTGCAATAATTATACGGCTTAACTGTAAAAAAAGTCAATATTTTTTTTGAAAAATTACAGAAAAACTATTGACATTACATTTTAACAGTAGTATTATAATTACAGTTAAACAGTAAAAGGAGATTTACATGATAAAAAAAGAAGACTCTTTAGGTATACCTAATTATGGGATGCATTATTTGAAAATGCCACCTGAAAGAAATAGTGTAGAAAATACTTTAGAAGAATTTCTAAGAATACATCAATTTATTAACAAAGTAGTTTCAAGTAATACAGTTCCAGAATTCCAAGGTAAACAAAAAAGATTACAATTTATAAATTATGGGAGTACACAGCTAGTTTATGTTCTAACCATTGATGAAAACAGACAATATACCTTTTTAGTAAATCAACCAGCAACACCATTTGGAACTGGGAAAAGAGAATTTGAAAACTTGCAAAGATTAAGCAAAGATAACAAGACTAATGTTATTACTCCGCTCTATTATTTTGCAGACAAAAATTGTGCTAGTAGAGAACTATATGTTACACCATACTATTATCAAGCTAGATGTATTGGTGTGGAAGATAAAGAATGGGGAATCTGGACACCAGAACCAGAATACCTATTTCATGATTTTAAAGAACAAGATAGAAAAGTTATAAATACTAGCATGGTAGCTTTACTTGTGAAATTATATGATGAAAAAAGAAATATGGGATTGTCAGAAGTTAGATTAGACGGTGGTGATTTTATGCTTGAAAAAGGTTTTGAAAATTATGATATAAATTTTGAAAATATTTTGAAAAGAATGAAGTTGATAGCCGCTAGAAAATTAGAAACAATGGGCTTGGACGAGTACATTAGTAGAATTAGGAATGAATTATCAGGAAAAGTAGTAGACAGCAAAGAAATTAAAGTCATAGGTAAAATGTTAAGGAGACCATTAGGATTAGATGAAATAGAAGAAGGAATCAATTTAGGAATTGTCTTAAGAAAAAAAGAAAGAGAAAAAGAAAGAGAAGAAGAAAGAGAAGAAGAAAGAGAAGAAGAAAGAGAAGAATAGACTTTACTTAATATCACAGTTAATCTAATAACTACATACATAATTTTAAAGTATTATAAGAAAATATATATAACCGTAAAAAATAAGCAAATCGAAGGAATAGAAGTAATAAATATAATAGACTTTCTACTTAGCTAATGAATTCACTTTATATTAAAAATTACATTAATTTTTACATTCTGTGCCTTGTAATCATTGATACTACTTACTTTATAAAAATATAAAACAGGAGTATGCCTCCAAAATATTTTCAAATTCCACAGATTTTTAATATTTCTGTGGAATTTTTATAAAGTTACAACTACTTTAATAAAAAAGTCATAAAATATTGATTTTATCTGCAAAATATAGTATAATAATAACGTGAGATAATAGGCTTATTATAAGCGGAGGATGTGAATGATGAAAATAATTAAAAGAATAGGAATATTATTGGTTACTTTATTTGTAACAATGATAGCATTTGCAAATTTAAGTTTTGCAACACATGACACAAATGGAAAAATGTTAGGATTATACGAAAAGGGAAACGGAAGACCAACAGGATTTTATTCAACAGGAACAACTACAAATGTAAAGAAGTCAATCCCAATAATAAAAATAATTGAATATAATAGTGATGGAACTGCACCAGATCAAAGTAAATCTACACAAGCAATTTATTGCTTAAAAGATGGTGTAGGATTTGGTTCTCCAGAATCATCTGGCAGTATAGTAAAATATACAGAATATTTTGATTTAAAAGATCCAAATACAATAACACCTGAACAATATAAAACAGCATTGCCATCAGCAGAAAATTATAATAAGTTAATATGGTTATTGGATAATTTGTGTATACCAGAAAATGATGCATCAGTACAAAATCTTTTAAGCAAAGCTGAGGCAGAAGAATTAAAAGATGAAATTACTGATCCAGAAGAACTTAAAGATGTATTAGAAATAATACAACAAGCAGCAATATGGTATATAACAAATGCAGGTGATGATTTTCAACCATCTAATAATGCAACATTTAATGTTGCAGATACGAGTGTAGCTGTATCAACACCATTAGGAGATAAATATAGTTTAGATGAAGGAGATAGTCCAGTTTATAAATTATACAGATATTTAATTGACACTGCACAAACTCAAGGTGCATACACTTATACTCCAAGTTCATCACAAGAATCAGCACCAATAACTTTTGATAAATCAAATGCAAAAGTTACATTATCAAACGGAAAATTTTTAGTAGGACCTTATAGATTAACAATAAACAATAGTAATTACACAAACTTTAATGCAAAAGTATTTAATGGTCAATCAGAGTTACAGACTGTTGATATAGTAAATGGAAACTCAGAACCATTTAGTGGAGATGATACAAAAGCTAAGATTTTAAATAGCGCGGGTCAAGAATTCTATATTTCACTTCCAGCAACAACATCAGTATCACAAGTAAGAGTACAAGTGTCAGCAGAAAGTGAAGTAACAACTTTAGAATATTGGTCAACTCCATCAAATCAAGTACAAAATTCACAACCAGTAGTAATAATAAAGAAAGAAAACAAGACAACAAATTATGATGATTCACAAAATATAGTAAAGCCAAAATTTGACTTAGCTTTAAGAAAATTTATTACACAAATTGCAGGAAAAACAGTAACTCCATCAAGAGAACCAGAAATAAATCAAGAAAGTATTGCCGCTTTAGCAGCAGGAAATTCATTAGCATTAGATAATGGAACTACAGCAAGAAAAACTCATTTAAAAAATGCATTATCTGTAAATACAGGAAATAAAGTAGTTTACACAATAAGGGTATATAATGAAGGTGAAATAGATGGATATGCAGAAGAAATAACAGACTATTTACCAGACGGATTAGAGTTAGTTCCAGCAAATGAAAGTGAAATCAATAGAAAATATGAATGGACAGAAGAACCAAGCAATAAAAAAATTATCAAAACAACATATTTATCAAAGACAAGAAATGCTGATGAAAACTTGATAAAAGCATTTGACAAAACCACAGTATATTATAAAGATGTACAAGTAGAATGTAAGGTAGTGGCAAGTACAGTATCAACAGATACACATTTGAAAAATGTTGCAGAGATAACTAAGGATTATAATTCTGCAGAAGTAGCAGATAGAGACTCAGTTCCAAATAGTTTAACAGATACTGAAAAAGGAAATTATGCACCTGGAACATCAACACAAGGTAAAGGTTATCAAGATGATGATGACTATGAAGACTTAGTATTACCAGGAAGATATTTTGATTTATCTTTAAGAAAATTTATAATAGGTGTAAATAATATAGAATTAAAAACAGGAAATGTATATGATAGAGAACCTGATGTTGATGTAACACCATTATTAAATGGTAAAACAACAGCAAGTTATAAACATACAAAATTACCAGTAAGTGTATCTTCAGGAGATATAATAACATATACTTTAAGAGTATATAATGAAGGACAAGTTGATGGATATGTAGATGAAATAGTAGATCATTTGCCACCAGAACTAGAGTTTTTACCAGATGATGAAATTAACAGAAAATATTTATGGACAATAGATAGTTCAGACAGAACTCAAAGGACAATAAGAACAACATATTTGTCAAAAGACCATGATGAAGATAATATAATAAATGCATTTGACCAGACACAAACAAAATTAGATTATAAAGAAATACAAATTAGATGTAAAGTTTCATCAACAGCTCCAACACTTAAAAAGATTACTAATATAGCTGAAATTACAAAGAGTAGTAATGAGGCAAATTTAACAGATAGAGATAACGAAAAGAATGTTACTTTACCACAAGATGAGGAGTTACCAGATTATAAAGGAAAAGATACAAATAAAGATGATTTAACAGACAAAAAGTATCACTATGAAGGACAAGAAGATGATGACGATTTTGAAAAAGTTATCTTAGAAAAATTTGATTTAGCTTTAAGAAAGTTTATAACTGGAGTAAATGATGAAGAGGTAACATCAAGAATTCCAAGTGTTGACCCATCTGGATATGGAACAATTGTTGATAATAAAGAAGTAACAGATATGAAATACACTCATCCAAAAGATCCAGTGAGAGTAGCAAATAATGATATAGTAATATATACAATAAGAGTATATAATGAAGGAACTAAATCGGGGTATGCTGCAGAAATAAAAGATGATATTCCACAAGGATTAGAATTTATACTAGACCATGAAATAAATCAAAAATATAAATGGGTATTATATGATAAAGATGGAAATGTTACAACAAATGTAAAAGATGCAGTAACAATGAGAACAGACTATTTATCAAAAGACAATGAAGAAGAAGAAGGAGAATATTTACTAAAAGCATTTATTGCAGGAGAAATGGAAACACCAGATTATAAAGATGTTCAAATCGCATTTAGAGTAACAGAACCAAATACATCAGATAGAATAATAACAAACCATGCAGAAATCAGTAAAGATACTGATGAGGATGGAGATGATGTAGACGATATAGACTCAACTCCAGATGAATGGAATGAAGGAGAAGACGACCAAGACGTAGAACACATATATGTAAAATATTTTGACTTAGCATTAAGAAAATGGGTAAGCCAAGTAATACTAATAGAAGATGGTGTACAAAAAGAAATGGACACAGGTCATTATGCAGAGCAAGACCCAGAACCAGTAGTTAAGGTTGAATTAAATAAAAAGAGAATAGAAAACACAATAGTAAAATTCAGATATCAGATAAGAATAACAAACGAAGGAGAAATCGAAGGATATGCAACAGAAATATCTGATTATATACCAGAAGGATTAAAATTCAACCAAGCAGATAATCCAAAGTGGAGAGAAGAAAATGGCAAAATAATAACAGACCAATTAAAAGATACATTATTACAACCGGGAGAATCAGCAACAGTAGACGTAGTACTAACATGGATAAATGGAGAAGATAACCTAGACGTAAAAACAAACGTAGCAGAAATAAGTAAAGATGATAATCCACATGGAGCAGACGATATAGACTCAACTCCAAACAATAAGAAAAAAGGAGAAGATGATATAGATGATGCACCAGTAGTACTAACAGTAGTAACCGGTTCTATACCAGTTTATATAGCAATAATAGCAGGAATAATATGTATAATTGGAGCTGGAGCATTTATGATTAAAAAATACGTCATATAATTAATAAAATAATAAAAAAAGTAAAAAATAGGTATGTATGAAAATTACATACCTATTTTTACATTACAGCTTGAATTTCGTCAGGTAAAAAAGTAAATACAACTTGGATTTTCAAAAATAAAATAAAAATAGTTTACTTTGAAAAAACGTTATGCTATAATTCAATAAAATGACTTAAAAGGAGACAATAATGAATCAAATATTATCTATGGGTCCAGAACCACAAAAAAAAGAGATAAATGATGTTAAAGCTAAATCACCAGTAAGACAACAAGTTCCACAATTAGAATCAATAAAACAAGCAAATAGAACAAGTAATAAAGCAGATTTAGCAAAAGTAGTAAGAGTATTTTGCATACTTATTATAATTTTTGGATTAGTTTTAATTGGACAATCAACATATGCAATGATTGCAAATAGAGACAAGCAAAAGGATGAAGTAGCTGTTTCAGAAGAACAAATGGGAAAAGAAACTAAAATAACAATAGAAACTAATTATCCAATAAAATCATTTACTTATAAATGGAATGAAGGACAACCAGCAACAATAGAGGGAAACGGAACAGTCTTATTTGAAACTATAATACAAATTCCAAATGGAAATAATATTTTAAATATGACAGTAACAGACTACTTTGGCTCTGAACATAAGCTACACAATAAACAATATATTTATGAAAGTTCTGATGTAAATAAGCCAACAATAGAGATAGGAATAAGCGGAATAAAATTAAATATCTCAGCAACAGATGATGTTGAGATGGGATATATAACATACAGTTGGAATGATGAAGAAGCTACTAGAATAGATGTAGATGAGGAAAATAAACAGAAGATATCTACAGACATAGATGTACCAGAAGGACAAAATAAACTAACAATTGTAGCATCAGATAAAGAAGGAAATAGAGAAACAAGAACAGAAAATGTTGTAGGAGATACAAAGCCAACATTTACTGCATCATTAGATGGACAAAATTTAAGTGTATCTGCATCAGATGATCAAGGAATAAGTAAAATATCAATAACAGTTGATAATGACACAGTAGATAGTGGAGATGAACCAATAAATCAAAAAGAAGTAACAGCAACAGTAACAGTACCAAGTGGTTCACATACAATCACAATATCAGTAACTAATATAAATGGCTTAACAGCTACAGAAACTTATACTGCAGAAATATAAGTTTAAAGAGAGAAATTTCTTTTATAACTTTATGTGGCTTCAAGTAAAATAGGAATGGAAAGGAATTTAATATGAAGTTTATTTATGTAGTAGATAAAGAAGATAATCTAAAAATAAAACTTGAAGATGTTTTCAAACAGGAAAAAGAAACAAAAATAAAGAAGATACTTCCAGAGAATTTTGACAAAATGATAAAAAATATCCCAGATATACTAATTATAAATGAAGATAATTTGGAAGATGACATAATAAAATATTGTAAAAAAGTAAGAACAGATGATGATAACTCAATAACACCAATCATTATAGTATCATCTAATAAAAAAACAAGTCATATAGTTGATATATTAAAGAACGAAGTTGAGTTGTATCTAGAGCAACCTGTTGATAAGGAAATTTTATATTATAATATAAAAAATATTATTAGACTCTTAAATTCAAATAGAATGGTAAGTCCACTTACAGGACTTCCAGGAAATGTTCAAATTCAGGCAGAAATGAAAAAAAGATTATCTAATAAAAAAGAATTTGCTATGCTTTATATAGATTTAGATAATTTTAAAGCATACAATGATACTTATGGATTTAGTAATGGTGATGAGATAATTAAGTTTACTGCTAGAGTAATTCAAGATAATGTATTTGAAGGAGAAAATGAAAGAAACTTTGTTGGACATATAGGTGGAGATGATTTCATAGCAATTGTAGAAGGAGACGACTACGAAAAAATTGCTCAAAATATAATAACAGAATTTGATACAGAGTTGTATAAGTTCTTCAATAAAGAAGATATAGAAAAGGGATATATAGAAGTTGAAAATAGAAAAGGAATAATGGAACAATATCCTTTAACATCAATTTCAATAGGAGTTGTAGATGTTGCAAAGGATAGATTTAAAAATACATTAGAGATTGGAGAAGCAGGAGCAGCTGTTAAGCACCTTGCAAAAACGATATATGGTAGCACATATGTAATAGACAGAAGAAAAAATCGAGATGAAAACTTTGATAAAGTAGCTAACAAAAAAATAGAAAATGGCTAAATATAGGTAATTATAATAATATTTAAAGAAAATGCAAAAAAATTTTATTAAAAAAATAAAAAAAATTTAATAAAAGTATTGCATTTTCTTTTTCGTTGTATTAAAATTTAATTGAAAGTGGTACAAAGTGGTGGATAGTGGTATGGAGGTGAAAGAAAGTTGTTAATTGGTGAATATGAACATTCTCTAGATGCAAAAGGAAGATTAATAATGCCATCAAAGATTAGAGAAGACATAGGAGACAAGTTTATAATAACAAAAGGATTAGACGGCTGTTTGTTTGGATTTTCACAAAACGAATGGAACAACTTTCAAGAAAAGCTAAAAACACTACCATTAACTAACAAAAATGCCAGAGACTTTGTAAGATTTTTCTTATCAGGAGCAACAGAGTGTGAGATAGACAAACAAGGAAGATTTCTTATTTCAGGCAATCTAAGAGAATATGCAGGATTAGAAAAAGAAATAATGATTACAGGAGTAGGAACACGAATTGAAATCTGGGATAGAGAAAAATGGAAAAAGTACAACAGTGAAGAAAATATTTCAGCAGACCAAATTGCAGAAAATATGGCAAACTTAGGAATGTTAAGTATATAACTTTTTTACAAAAGTTTATATAAATTTCACAAAAGAAAAAATGCACAAAAGATAAAAAGCAATAAACAAAAGAAAAAATTTTTTAAAGTATTTTTACAAAAGATAAAGCCTTAATAAACAAAAGACAACTTATAAAGACTTTTTGACTTTATAATATTTCAAACAAATGAGATAGTAGTACCCTAAAGAAAGCTATTTCACAAATGAAACATTTGGTATACTTAAGAACAAAGTATAAACTATGAACAAAGGACAAAACATGTTGGCATATATTTCTAATATATGCCAACATGTAGTATATGAAAAAGAGGTGTAAATTTGAATTTTAAACATATACCAGTACTACTTAATGAATGTATAGAAGGATTAGATATAAAGCCAGATGGAATCTATGTAGACGGCACCATTGGAGGAGCAGGACATAGTAAAAAAATAATAGAAAAACTATCAAACAAAGGGCTTTTAATTGGAATCGATAGAGATAAAGATGCTTTAAAAGCAGCAGAAGAAAATTTAAAACCATACACAAATTATAAGCTAGTATATGGAAATCATGATGATATAAAAAATATATTAGAAGAATTAAAAATTGATAAGGTAGATGGAATATTATTAGACTTAGGAGTCTCTTCATATCAATTAGATGAAAAAGAAAGAGGATTTAGCTATAATAGCGACAATTTACTAGATATGAGGATGGACCAAAATCAAAAGCTATCTGCCATAGAAGTTGTAAATAACTATAGTGAAAAAGAATTAGCTAGAATAATTTATGAATATGGAGAAGAAAGATTTTCAAAAGCTATTGCAAAAAATATATGTTTAGCAAGAAAAAAAGAAAAAATAACAACAACCAAAATGCTAGCAGACATTATTGAAAAATCTAAACCATATTCTAAAGATGGACATCCAGCGAAAAGAATATTTCAAGCTATAAGAATAGAGGTAAACAACGAAATAAAACCATTATATGATACAGTCATAAATTCAATAGAATGTTTAAAAGAAAATGGTAGATTATGTATAATAACATTTCATTCTTTAGAAGATAGAGCAGTCAAAGATGCATACAATGACGCACAAGGAAAATGTACTTGTCCAAAAGATTTACCATATTGTATATGTAATTATAAATCTTTAGGACAGATAATAAATAAAAAGCCAATAGAAGCAAGCAAAGAAGAACTAGAAGAAAATTCTAGAGCAAAAAGTGCTAAGTTAAGAATATTCGAAAGAAGAGAAAAAAGATAGAAATAAATATGTAGAAGAAAAATAATTATAGAGAAACTCAAAAGAAAAGAGGTGATAATTTATGATTAATTACTATGAATATGAAACAAGTCCTAGAAAAGAAGAACCAGAGTATATTCCTAATAGAAGAAGAAAAAACAAAAATACAATTCATAATGAAGAAGAACTAAGAAAAAAATTAAGAAAAGCTCAAGTAATGCAAACAAGAAAAAATGTAAAACATATTTTAGAAATAGGATTAGTTTTCATAGTTTTATTAACCATAAGTTATAGATATGCCTTAATAAATTCAAGATTTACTGAAAAAGAAAGTTTGAAATCTACATTATCAAATATACAAAAACAAAATGCACAATTGAGAGTTAGTATAGAACAAGGAATGAATATAAATAATATTGAACAAGCTGCAAAAGAAAAATTAGGAATGCAGAAATTAGATAACAATCAAAAAGTGTATGTTAATTTACACAAAAAAGATTATGTTGAAACTACAACACAAAGTTCAAACACAGAAGAAACAGAAAGTTGGTGGCAAAAGCTACTAAAGACATTGCAAGGCAAATGAGGTTACCATATTTATATCAATAAAAATTAAAAACTTAAATATAGTTATTTTTTCAAGCCTTGTTGTCGCTAGTCAACCTAAAGGTTGCCGCTCCATTCGCGCTACGCTTGGTAGCGGCCAAGGCTTTTTCAAAAATAACTATATTTAAGTTTTTTATAATAGCTGATAATATAAATGGCGTCTCCAAGAGCTAAAATTAGCACTGGAGAGCTTTTTAAAAGGGGGAAAATGCTAAAATGCCGATAGATGAACAAAATGATTTTACATATGCAAACATATTTGATATTGCAAGAAGAGAAAACTACAATTCATATAATAAAGCATATGATAAATACAATGGACAGGTTAATTCTAGAACAAGCCTTTATGAATTTTTGAATAATTACTTACAAAAAATATCAGAAATAAAGTTTGAAAGAAATATTTTTATAGAAAATATCAGTAGATTTGCAAAATCAGCAATAGAACATTTAACAGGAAATTATGAAATCGGTATAGGAAATATAAGCTTTGAGGAATTAACTGAAAACGCAGAGACAATATCTAGTATATTTGCCTATTCTAATGAAAATGAATTAACAGAGCTACTAAAAACTCCAGAAGAACTATCAAGAGGCGTTATAGATGGTGCTGTTGCAAATTCATTTATCACATCAGATAAAGAAGCAATAGCAAAAAGTAATTTTGAATTATCAAGTGATAAAGTAAAAAAATTTTTCAAAGATTCAATACATAATATAATACATATAAATCAGGTATTTTCAAATACAATTGCTCATTTAACAGGAATGGATAAGGAAAGTAGTAATGAACTAAATAATAATATATTAGGAAAGTTCATTGGAGGAATAGGTTATGAATTTCTAAGTGGTACATTAATAAGTAAAAGACATTTTACTAATGTAACAAATTCCAAATCAATGCAAGAAAAGATACAAAATGAGGGAATATTACATTTTACATCTCCATCAAATATAGAAAAAATTATGCAATCACAAAATATAAAACAATCAAACTTTTTAAAATCAGATTTTACGAAGAAAAAAAGTTTCTTTTTCGCAGGAACACCAACATTTGAAGATTTACTTATTAATATTCCTGCTTATGATGTAATGACAGCAATCAGAATACGTCCAACAGAAGAACAAATAAATGGATTAAAATACAGAGCCTTAAATGATAGAGCAGTAGTAAATGAAGGAGATTTTCATTTCAATAATGAGCAAGCAGAAGTTGCATATTTTGGATTGATGTATGATGAAGTAAAAGGAGGAATATATTTAGGAGAAATAACAAAGGAACAAGCAAAAGATTTTAAAGTAGATGATAGAGTAAAAAAAGCATATA
Source organism: uncultured Clostridia bacterium (assembly GCA_947624715.1). The sequence goes on along the minus strand of CANQLO010000029.1, from coordinate 7,004 downwards.
ACTATGTGGCAGGAAAGAATTCATTAATAGATAATATAAAGCTAAATACTTATGGATTATTTGCAGAATATAAACATCATCAAAAATTATTAGAAATGGAAAAATTAGCAAGAGAAAAGGAAATAAGTTTTAGAGATGTAGATGATTCTGTACTAGTTGAATTAGCAGACATTAAACAAGCATATATAAATACAAAAGATGAAAGTATTCAAAGAAGAGATTTATTTAGTGCAATAAAGCAAAGAATACCAATACGTAATAATGAACAAGAGAGAAGTGAGATTGATGATGATAGAAGTATATAGTAATGAATGTTTATATAAAGATACATATACAATTATTGAAATGATGAATGATTCATTAAGAAGTAAGATAAATCCCGAATTTATAGATTTTTTAAAACAAAATAAAGATGACAGTTTTAAAGGAACAGTTGATAGAAATATTCCGTTAAAGAATCAAAATTTAAGAAAAGAAATAAAAATAATGCTTTCATTAATATACATAAATTATTTTTGTGAAGGTGAAGAAAAGGAAAAAATCATACAAAAAGAAGAAGAGAATATAAGAAATTTTTATAATAAAGATATTTTTGAAACAAGTAACAATAAAGAATCAATTGATGAACCAAAAGAGATGATTGTATATAAGGAGAGTGTAATTCAAAAAATAATAAAAAAATTTAAAAAATTATTTAAAATATAGCAAATTTTCTTATCATAGATTATTCAAAAGTATAATGTAATAAAACATTTTTTGTAAGAATAAAATTGAGTAACAAAAGCTTTATACAAGGAGATCATATGATAGGAAAAAGAACTATAAAAAAAAGAATGAAAAATGCAATGATACTATCTGTTTTAGCATTATTTGCTTTAGTTATAAGAGTAGGTTATTTGCAATTTGTAGAAGGAAGTGATTTACATAGAAAAGCATATCAGCAACAAACATCTGATAGAAATGTTAATCCAAAAAGAGGAACAATCTATGATGCAACTGGAGAGAGAGTTTTAGCAGTTAGTAGTACAACACAAACAATTACAGTAAATCCAACTACGATTAAAGACAAAGAAAAAATTGCAAGTAAACTTGCAGAGATATTTGAGTTAGATTATGAATCAGTCTTAAAAAAAGTAAGTAAGCGTTCATCAATAGAAACTATTGCAAAAAAGGTAGATAATGAAAAAGCAAATACACTAAGACAATGGCTTTCAGCAAATAATATTGCAGAAGGTGTAAATATTGATGAAGACACAAAACGATATTATCCATTTAATAATCTAGCATCACAAATAATAGGCTTCTGTGGTAGTGACAATCAAGGGCTAGTTGGGATAGAAGCAAAATATGAAAATATTTTAAAAGGAATAAAGGGAACAATAAGTAGAATAACTGACGCAACAGGAAGACAAATTGATAACACAAGTGAGGAATATAATGATCCTATAGATGGAGATGATCTAGTACTTACAATAGACAGCACAATACAAGGAATTGCAGAAAAACATTTAAAAGAAGCTTGTATAGATAATGTTTGTACAGATGGTGGAAATGTTATTATAATGAATCCTCAGACAGGAGAAGTACTGGCATTAGCAGGATATCCAGACTTTAATTTAAATGATCCTTTTGCAGTAGATGAAAGCCTGCCAAAAGAAGAGCAATCAACCAAAATGCAATCATTATGGAGAAATAAAGCTATATCAGACACTTACGAACCAGGTTCAACCTTTAAATTAGTAACAGCTTCTAGTGCTTTGCAAGAAGGAATAACTACGCCAGATAAAGCAGGAGAATTTACTTGCATTGGATACATTGATGTTGCAGGAGTAAAAATGAAATGTTGGAGATATTATAGACCACATGGAAGTGAAAGTCTAAGGCAAGCTTTAATGAACTCATGTAATCCGGTATTTATTGGATTAGGAGAAAAACTGGGAGTAAAAACATATTATAGTTATTTAAGAAAGTTTGGATTCTTTAATATAACTGGAATAGACTTACCAGGAGAAGCAGGATCAATATTTTTAAAAGAAGAAAAAGTTGGACCAGTAGAACTAGGAACAATAGCATTTGGACAGAGATTTGAGGTTACTCCTATACAAATGGCAACAATGCTTTCAACCATTGCAAACAATGGACTATATATAAAGCCACATATTGTAAAGAAAATAATAAGCAGTAGTGAAAAAGATGAAAATGGAAATCCAAAAGAAACAATTATAGAACCGCAGACTGGAGAGCAGGTTATATCAGAAGAAACTGCAAAAAATGTATTAAGTATGATGCAAACTGTTGTAGCAGAAGGAACTGGAAAGAATGCAGGAGTAGAAGGATATAATATAGGAGGAAAAACTGGAACATCAGAAGATGGAGTAAATACTGGAAAATATGTAACATCTTTTATTGGAGTAGCACCTATTGAAAATCCACAAGTAGTACTTCTAGTTACATTGTATAACCCAACAGGTGAGGGAGGACACCAAGGAGGTGGCGTTGCAGCACCAGTCGCTGGAAAGATATTTAGGGAAGTTTTACCTTATTTAGGAATTAACCAAAAAAGTCAAGATGAAAATGTAGATACAATTAATTAAAATTAATATATATAACAAAACACGGGTATAATCCGTGTTTTACTCTTGAAATTAACAAAGTGAAAGATTTGCAAAAATATTGCAAATCTTTCACTATAACTGAAAAATAATATTGACAAATTAAAAAGTTTTCACTATAATATTATTAGGGGGTAAAAAAGATATGATTTATAGAGAACATTATATTTCCCAAGTTCGTGAATTTTATGATTCTGACTTGATAAAAATAATAACTGGAATACGACGTTCTGGAAAATCAATTATTTTGGAACAAATAAAGGATGAGATAAGCAAAAAAACTGACAATATAATTAGTTTAAATTTTGAGGATAAGCGTATAAGTAGTAATATTTTAGATGCTAAAAACTTAATTGAATATGTAGAAAGTAATAGAAAAAAAGGAAAATGCTATATTTTTCTAGATGAAATTCAAACATTAGATGGATGGCAAGAAGCATGTAAAACATTAAGATTAGATAATAATTCATTATTTATTACAGGTTCAAACTCAAAATTATTATCTAAAGAGTTTACAAAAGAATTAAGCGGAAGATATGTATCTTTTAGAGTAAGACCATTTGTATATAAAGAAATTATGGAATATACCAAAGAATTAGGAAAAGAATGCTCTATAACAGATTATTTGATTTGGGGTGGATTTCCACAACGTTTTGAATTTAATACAGAAGAAGCACAAATAAGATATTTAAACGATTTGGATGATACAATAGTATTAAATGATTTAATTAATAGATATAAAATTAAAAAAGAAAATCTATTTAAAAGTTTAGTAAATTATATATTACGTTCAAATAGTAGGATTTTTTCAGCAAAATCAATTCATGATTATATAAAAGAAAAGCATGAAAATTGCTCAATAAATACAATTATGAAATATTTAGATTATTTAGAAGAGGCATATATTATAGAAAAAGTAAAACAATATTCAACAAGAACTAAAAAAGAATTAGCTTATTATTCAAAAATCTATAATGAAGATGTTGCATTCAATTCGATTAGATGTATGGATAACAGGTATGATTTAACACATAATTTAGAAAATATAGTATATAATGAATTGATTTATATGGGATACAAAATATATGTATATAATGATAATAATAATAAAGAGGTTGATTTTCTAGCTCAAAAAGGAAATAAGAAATACTATATTCAAGTAGCATATAGTATAGCAGAAGAAAAAACATATAATCGTGAATTTAGTGCTTTTGCTAATATTGATAATTTGTCTCAAAAAATTATTATTACTAATGATGATATTGATTACTCAACAGGAACTGTGAAGCATATTAAATTAAAAGATTTTTTAAACATGGAATCATTATAAATATTAAATAAGTGAAAGATTTGCAAAAATATTGCAAATCTTTCACTTTAATCTATTATACCACAAGCTATTTTTTTACCTGAATTTCCAGATGGCTGACTTGTAAAATCATCTGGCATATTAGGATAAAAATTTCATAAAATCATCAAAAATAATAATTATACACTTTTAAAATCTTTAAGTTTATAGTATAATACTGATATCAAAAAATAGTATTTCTGTTGATAACAATATGAATATTGAGGCACATAATAAATACTTTTTAATGAAAAATATATATTTGGGGAGAATTGAAAATGTTAAAAATATATAATCTAAAGGACAGGCCAAGATATATAGAAGAAATTGCAATTCTTACTCAAAAAGAATGGGGAAAACAAGATTTATCAAAAGAAGAATTTAAAGCAAAAGTAAAAAATAAAATTATAAAAATAAAATCAAATTTTGAAAATGATAATTATTGCAAACTTATATTACTAGATAATGATGATTTAATTGGATTTATTTCGATTTTTCCACAAGATGGAGAAGAAAGAACTGATTTATCACCTTGGTATTCAACAATGTATGTAAAAGAAAAATATAGAGGAAATGGTTATTCGAAAATACTTAATGAAGCAATTTTAACAGAAGCTAAAAAGAGAAAAATTAATAGATTATATTTAAAAACAGATTTAATAAACTATTATGAGAAATTTGGTGCAAAATTTTTAGAAGTATTATCTAACGGAGAAAAATTATATTATTTTGATATACTAAAATAAATGGAGAAAATGATGAAAACAATAGAAAAACAAAATGTAGCAAAAGAAAAACAAGAAAAAAATAATAATAAATTAAATAAAACAAAAATAGAAAAAAGTAATAAATTAGATAAAAAGAAAATATTTAATAATGTAAAAAAGGTAGCATTAAATGTGTTAAAGAATAATATTGCTTTTATTTTAGGAGTAATACTAATAGTATATAAAGCTATATTATTAAATGCAATATTAAAGATAGAAGTAAAGTTTGAGATGATATCATACTCATTTATAGTAGCATTACTTCTAATGTGTCCAATAATAAATAAGAAAAATAAATTTGCTTATTTATATATGAATATTTTGTATGCAATACTTAATTTTATTGTATATGCAAACTATCTATATTATAGCTATTCTACTAACTTCTTATCATTATATCAAATACATAATCTGCAGTATACAAAGGAAATTGGAAGCGGAGTTTTAACACTGATAAATATTAAAAATATAGCAATTTTCTGGATTGATAGTGTAATTATTGCTATATTAAGTGTATTTTTATATAGAAAAAATAAACTAACACATGTAGATGAAGAAAATACAAAGAAAACAAAATATAAAAAATTTATAAAACCAATTTTAATTGTAATTATAATATTATTAAATATTTCAACAGTAAAAAATCATATTGATAGTATTTATTACTATAATACATTTAATAAATCTATGTTAGTAAAAAATGCTTCAATTTATTATTACCATTATAAAGATTGCTTAGATTATTTATCAAGTTTATTTATTAAAGAAGAAGTAGATGAGGAAAAACTAAAAAATAGTTATGAGCAAAATATAAATGAAAAGGTAAAAGAAACTAAATATACAGGAATTGCAAAAGATAAAAACGTAATAATTGTACAAATGGAAAGTCTTAATGAATATATAATTGGCAAAAAGGTAAATGGAAAAGAAATAACACCAAATCTTAATAAATTCTTTAATGAAAATATCTATTGTAAAGATATGTTTAATCAAGGATTAGGAACTACCGCAGATTCAGAATTTGAAATGGAAAACTCAATGTACCCATTAGAAAATGGATATGTATTTCAAAAATATTATAACAATACTTGGTTTGATATATATAACACACTAAGAAAAGAAGGATATTACACATCTTTTATGCATCCTAATACAAGTACATTTTGGAATAGAGATGAAGTTTATAATACAGGATATAAAATAGATGAATATAATGATATAAAAAGTTTTCCAAATATAGAAAAGGCTGGTGATTATTACTCAGATGAGGGCTTTTTTGAGGAAGCTGTAAAGCTTATGAATTCATATGAAGGAAAGTTTTGCACAACATTAGTAACAGTCACAACACATATACCATTTTTCTTAGATGGAATTTCTGACTTGGAAAGTAAACTAACAATTACAAAGGAGGATTTAGAAGATTATGAGGAAGAAATATTTAAAAATTATATAATTTCTTGTAATTTTGTGGATTATGCTTTTGGAAAATTTATAAATGATTTAACTGAAACAGGCTTATTGGATAAAAGTATTTTAGTTGTATATGGTGACCATGGATCTGGAATTGCTGAATCATATCAAATGGAAAAATTATATAAAGAAAATGGCTTAGAGTTTCCCGACTTTGAAGATACAACTAAGGATACACACGTACCATTTGGAATTAAGATACCAGGAGTAAATGAAAGTTACGTAATTGATAGAACAGTATCTAAGATAGATATTAAACCAACAATATTAGATTTATTAGGAGTAAAAGATAATTTTTCAATAGGACAAACAATTTTTTCTAACAAAGATTATGCATTTATTAAAGGATTAGGTTATATAACTAATGAATATTACTACATAGATGAAAAATATTACAATAGACATACACATGAAGAGATAGAAGAAACAGATGAAATGAAAGAATTACTAGAAAAAATGAAAAATGAAATTTATTTATCAGACTCAATTATAAAAAATAATTTGCTAAAAAAATAAAATAAAAACATAAAATGTCAATGGGTGTCAACGGGGACGGAGAATAATGACATTATCAAAAGCTTTACTAATATATTACAAATATATGACAAATTGATTAAATTACAAAATAATGATTGAATTAACAAAAATAAGTGTGTTAAAATAATATATATAAAAACAAAAGAAATGGAAGGAAAAACAAAATGAAAAAGCTTGTAAGCCTTGAGGCTGTACACACACACACACACACACACAAGTAGTTTAATAAACAAGAGAATAAATATAAAAAACAAAGCTAGAGAAATCTTT
>CANQLO010000028.1 GCA_947624715.1 uncultured Clostridia bacterium | reverse complement strand
ATATAAGATAAGTCAAATCTTTCTGGAAGTGCAAAGTCTAATTGACAAGTTGGAATTGTTACATCATGGTTTAATGCCGTTTTTATTTGAATATCAATCTTTGGTCCATAAAATGCTGCTTCGCCTTCAGCTTCGTAGAAATCAATGTTAAGTTCTTTTAATATTTGTCTTAATTGTTCTTCTGCTGTCTCCCACATCTTATCATTGTCTATATATTTTTCTTTATTATTTTTATCTCTTAAAGATAATCTATAAGAAAATGCTGATGCTGGGAAGCCAAAGTCTTTTTGATATACTTCAACAATTAGATTTAGAACACGTCCTACTTCTTCTTTTATTTGGTCAGGTCTTACAAATAAATGTGCATCATTTTGACACATTTCTCTAACTCTTTCTAATCCGCATACTGCTCCACTATTTTCATATCTAAAGTCATGTGCAAGTTCACCTATTCTTAAAGGTAAATCTTTATATGAGTGCAAACTATTTTTATAAACAAGCATATGATGTGGACAGTTCATTGGTCTTAAAACTAATTCTTCATTGTCCATTTTCATTATTGGGAACATATCATCTTTATAGTGGTCCCAGTGTCCGCTTATTTTATATAATTGTGTATTAGCTAAACTTGGAGTATAAACATGTTTATATCCTAAGGCAATTTCTTTATCTTGTATATATCTTTCTAATATTCTTCTTATTGTTGCTCCATCTGGTAGGTACAATGGAAGTCCTGAACCTACTAATTCATGTGTCATAAATAAATTTAAATCTTTTCCTATTTTTCTATGATCTCTTTGTTTTGCTTCTTCTTGTAATTGTATATATTCTTCTAATTGGCTATTTTTAGGGAAAGATATTGCATAAATTCTTTGTAACATTTTATTATGCTCATCACCTCTCCAATAAGCACCTGAATTAGATAAAAGCTTAACTGCTTTTACCTTTCCTGTACTCATTAAATGTGGTCCTGCACAAAGGTCTGTAAATTCACCTTGTTTATAAAAAGATATTTCTTCTCCTTCTGGAAGGTCTTTAATAAGCTCTTGTTTATATGGCTCTCCTTCCATTAATTTTAAAGCTTCTTCTCTTGGTAATGAGAACTTTTCTATTGGTAAATCTTCTTTAATTATTTTTTTCATTTCTTCTTCAATTTTTGCTTTATCTTCTTCTGTAAAGTTTTCCTCTACATCAAAGTCGTAGTAAAATCCTTCATCTATTGCAGGTCCGATTGCAAGTTTAACATCTGGAAATAATCTTTTTACAGCTTGAGCCATTATGTGTGATGTTGTGTGCCAATAAGCTTTTTTTCCATCTAAATCAGATTCAAATGTTAAAATCTCTAAATTGCAATCTTCATCAATTTCAGTTCTTAGATCTACTACCTTTCCATTTAATTTTGCGCAAGTTGCCATTCTTGCTAATCCTTCACTTATAGATTTTGCTAAATCTATAACAGAAATTCCTTGTTCTACTTCTTTAATAGAACCATCTTTTAAAGTTACTTTTATCATAATAAATCCTTTCTTCGCTCCGCTCAGAATCCGTACTTCAATGATTTATTTCGTAAATCATTGAAGCTACGATGCTAAGGAACGATTTTATATGCTCTCGAGATTCTTGTTTTACAAGTTACTTTTGCAAACAAAAATCCCAGAACATATTTTTTAATATGCTCTGGGGTACTATTTATATAGCACGGTTCCACCCGGATTTTTTACTTAATTATAGCTTGTAACGCAGGCTTATGCGACTAGCTTATTCACTAGCACTTTAAGAAGGTAGTTTTTCAAATACGTTTTCATAAGTAGGCTTTCAGCCTTAGACCCACTCTCTCTTTAAGTAACCTTTATTTTACTTTGTCTTCTATTAGTTTTGATTTGTAACTACTTGTAATTATAAAACTTTTATTAAAAAATGTCAATATGTGAAAAATTGGATCAATAGCTTGTCCAATAATAATATATCAAATACAATATAATATTTTTGACAATAAAAAAATCTTCTTGTACTATCCCATCTTTTTCAAACTCTTCTTATTTTCTTTTTCTAGTTGTTTTAAACTTTTCTTAGGTGTTGGCAAATCTTCTGGCATAGTACCACCAGCTTCTTTTATTGCTTTTCTTACAATTTTTCCAATATTATAATGAGTTTTATTAGCTTCTTTTTCACTTTGTATATTATCTTTCTTTAATTTTTGTTCTGTTTGAGAAATTCTAAATAAATTAGCAATTAACTCATCACTTCCCATATTATCTAAAATATCTTCTCTATATCTTAATCCTTTTCTTTTTGCAATATCATCAGCTGTTTCTCCATTATACAATCCCTTATATCCATAATTATGAAATTTATCAAAATTTTTAACTCCCGCTTTTTTAGCCGTTTGATTAAGTGAATAATTTCCTTTCTTGGTTAAATTTCTTTGGTAAAATCTCTTTTCATCTTCCGTTAATAAAGCATACTCTTTTTCGCTAATTTCTTGTTTTCTAGTTTGAACTGCAAAATATGTTTGAGCAAGTGCAATTACTTTTTTTCGACTATCTCCATTTTGTGCTATTAAATAACAAGCATAACGAGTAAGTTCATAGTCTTGTTGCTTTCTTGTAGCTCCAGAGCCTATTTGAACCATTTTGTCGATGCCGACAAAATGGTCAGAACTATCAATTCCACTGTTTTCACAAGAAGTTCTTGCTTTTTTTATTACTCCTTCAAACTTTCTCCATTCAGAATAATTTAATACTTTCTGCAATTCTCTAGCATACCAAAATTCAACACCATTTTCATCAATATGTTTAATATCTTCAAATGATTTATTCTTTTTATCTATTTCTTTCACTAATATCATCTCCCGTCTTTATTTCGAATTTGTTATGATATAATTATAGAACAACTGTTTGTGAATATTTCATCAATAGCTTGTCCAGTAATAATATAATATATTTTTATCACAATCATAGACACCTATTTCCCAGCCAGTTGCTTCTTCATCTGTAAAATTATGTTTTTTCTTTTCATCACTTGTTCTACATACTTTTTCATAGTGATAGTATCCATCTTCTATTGAAAGTACTTCTTTATTATGTTCAAAATCATCCAATCTTTCATCTTCCAATCTATTTTTACTCCATTTAGTACTTTTTTCTAATGTATTGATTATTTCTTTTCCTTGTTCTTCTGTAAATTGATATGTATAGTAGTCCGTACCATCATTTTGTGGACCTCCTCTTACACTATATATCTCTCTTGATACATAATTATTTGTTTTTATTCCTAGAATTTCACTATAATCCCTATGATAATTAAAAGGTCCATTTTCAAAATAATATAGCTTTGCATTCTTTAAATCAAATACAGCATATCCTTTCTCATAATAATATAAATCTTCTCTATCTATTTGTACTTTCTCGTCTTCTTTAATTTCATAGAATTCCTTCATTATATATTCATAATATTTGTTTCTACTCCATAATTTACTATTTTCTAATTGTTCTCTAAAAATATCCATACTATCTTTATAATAATTTTTTATCTTATATACTTTATACTCTCCAAATCTGCTATATCCATATTTCGTACAATATTCTATATCAATATCTGTTATTTGTAATCCTAGATTTTGATAATCTGTATCACCCTTCATTGTATAATATAATTTGGTTATATTTATAGATAAATAAGATGTAATTATAACAATTATAGCTACTAATAGTATAGTTATTGTTTTATCTTTCATACATCCTCCTTGTATATTAAAAAATTATTATTTTATTACAAATTTATCATTTTGTACTTTTATTGTAACTTTATATGGTTTGATTACTCCATATTCACTAGAAACAACTCCAAAATTATTTAGTATGCTTGAAAAAATACTCATTTTCAATGATTTATTAGATGTTGTATATTCTTTAAGATTCTTAAAATCTGTAAAATCATAAGTATCTTCAATTACCATATTTACTTTCCAAGTTTCATCTGCATTTCTTTCAATTTCTATACTAGTTGGTGAGCCATGTATCGACAAAAATAAATCTTTATTATTAAATTCGATGATACAATCAATATTATTTTCACTACTATCCTTAAATTTATCTTTATTATTACAATACTTTTCTATTAGTTCTTTTATTTTATTATTAAATTCTTCACTTTTTTGTATATCTTCTATAACTTTCTTATCATTAATCATTAAATCACGTGGTTGTTGTCCAAATAAAGACAATGAATTAGATAGTAGTCTCGCCGATAATTTCATATTATTTAATATTCCACCTATAACTACAACTTGCCAAAATATATATTGCATTGAATAAAATACAACATTTTTAATACTCTTTCCTTACTACTATTTATTTTTTAATTTATTACACTAGAAACTGGTATAATATAATTATTTTCATCTATTTTCATTAGCTTATCATACAAGCAAATAATTCCTCCTTGACCAATTTTTAAATTTGTTTTTTCAAGATATTTAAAGTTTTTCATCATATCTTTTCTTGGATTTGCTGTCTTCTTTATTTCTAATGGATATAATGTGTTATTTTTAAACATAATAAGGTCTATCTCTTCTGTTTCCTTATTTCTAAAATGTGATATTTCTAATCTTATTCCTTTGTTATCATAAGATTTTATAAGTTCAGAAATTACATATGATTCAAAAAAGTGTCCCGATAAATCGCTTAATTGTAATGCTTTTGCACTTTCCCAATTTGCTAAATAACAAGCTAAGCCTAAATCCATAAATATTATTTTAGGCATATGAGTAAGCCTTTTTATTTTATTTGATGAATATGGTTCTAATAAATATACAAGTCCTGTACTTACTAATATTGAAAACCATTCTTTAATTGTATTTACTGAAACACCTACATCGTTTGCAATATCTGAATAATTTAATGTAGTACCTGTTCTTATAGCTACATCTCTTATAAATTTTTTAAATGCCTCTACATTTCCTATATTTTTTATCTTCTTAATATCTTTTTCTATATAAGTATTTATATATGAATAGTAAAAATCATTTCTGTCCATATCTTCTATATCATATAATTCTGGCATTCCACCTTTAAAAATTCTTTCAAATATTTCATTTACATCAATATAATCATGTTGCTTTAGATTATCTGGGTCAAAAACCTCTTTTTTTGTTTTTCTTACAATTTCACTATAAGTAAAACTATTCATTTTGACTATTCCTGCTCTACCTGCAAGTGATTCTGTAACATTTTTCATAAGATCAAATAATTGAGAACCTGATAGCCAATATTGTCCTCTTGTTTTATCTTTATCTACTTTCATTTTTATATATGGAAATAACTCTGGAGCATATTGAACTTCATCAATGAATAGTGGTGTAGGATATGAATCTAGGAAAATTTTTGGATTTTCCTTTGCCTCTTTTCTTAAAGTTTCATCATCCAATGAAACTTTTGTCATGTTCTCTGGCATTACACTTTCAAGTAAAGTAGTTTTTCCAACTTGTCTTGGTCCAGTTACTACTAATACTCTAAAAGTATCATTTATCTTCTTTATTCTTTCTTTTACTTCTCTTTCATACATTTTTAAGTTCCCCCATTTAAAAATATCTATTTATATTTTAAAATTTTATTGCAAAAAAGTCAATACTTTCACTGCAAAAAAGTCATATGTTTTATTGCAAATTAGTCAAAAAAATATTCTATTGCAATTTTTCAACTTTTTCTTTGCAATAGAATATCAAATTACTTTATATATTTAATAATAAATGTTGTTCCAACTCCTTCTTTTGACTTAACTGATATATATCCATTTTCTTTTTCTATAATAGCTTTACTTAATGCTAAGCCAATTCCCATGCTATTTTCAGATGAATTTTCTGTTTTGTAAAATCTTTCAAATATATGGTTTATATCTTTTTTAGAAATTCCTTCTCCATAATCTGTTATGATTATTTTTAGCAATACACTAGAGTCTTCTACTTTTATGTCTATTTTAGAATTGTCCTTGCTGTGCTCTATCGAGTTCTTTACAATGTTTGTAAGAGCTTCTAATTGCCATTTATAATCAATTTTAATTGTAGCATCTTCTGGTATTTCTTTTTGTACTTCTATATTTTTAATATCTAATAATATAGACAAATTGTCAATTACTTCATCTATTAACTTTTTAACATTTGTTTCTTTTGAATTCATTACTATTGTTCCAGAATCAAATTTAGCAAGTTTTAAAAGAGAGATTACTAATGATGATATCCATTCTATTTGCTTACTTATCGTATTCATAAAGTCTTTTCTTGTTTCTTCATCCATATCTGGATTTTCATATAAATTGTCTATCATTATTCTTATTGAAGTTAGAGGTGTTTTTAATTGATGAGAAATGTCTTCCAAAGCAATACTTAAATTTTTACTTTCTTTTTTGCTATTTTCAGCCGCTTCTCTTAGCAAAATTGTTGTCTTATATAATTCGTTTCTTAATTTAGTAAGTTCATCTTCTGAATTATCTTCTATTTTCAAATTATATTTTCCAGTGTTTACTTTTTTTAGATAAAGATTTATTTCTTCTATTTTTTTGTTTTGCCTTGCAATATACATTAAAATTATAAATGTTATTGTTAGTCCAAATGCAATTATTACTATAATATTTATTGTAACACTTAAATTTTTTTGTTCATTTAGACTTTCTATATAATCCATATCCTCGTATCCATATTGTTTAAGTAAATCTTTACCTTCTTTTGATGCATCTTTATTTTGCAAAATATCTATTATTGCTTTTTCATCTACATTGGGATAACTTTCTTTTATTTCACCTATTATACATTCTATATTGTAATTATAGATTTTATTGTACTTGTCTAATTGTTTTTTTGTTATAATGCAAGATATTATACAAAATAAGATTATTACAATTAAGCATGGAATTATTATTTTCCTTAAATCCGATATTCTAATTTTCATCTACTCTATATCCTATCCCTTTTATTGTTTTTATTACATCTTCTTCTCCTAATTTTGATCTTACTCTTTTAATGTAAACAGTTAAGGTATTGTCATTTACATAGTTTCCAGCTATGTCCCATATCTTATCTAGGATTTTTTCTCTTGTGATTGTCTTGCCTGCGTTGCTCAATAATAAGACTAGTATTTTATATTCTAGTGCTGTAAAAATAACTTCTTTATCTTTTACATATACTCTATTTGCATCTAAATCAACTTTAATATTTTTACACACTAATTCTTTTTTATCCTTATTATATCTTCTTAATACATTTTGGATTCTAGATATAAGTTCTCTATTTCTAAAAGGTTTTATGATGTAATCATCTGCTCCTAAATCAAATCCTAAAACAACATCTTTTTCTTCATCTTTTGCTGTTAGAATTATTACAGGAGTATCTTTTTCTTTTTTAATAATTTTGCACAAGTCAAAGCCATTTCCGTCTGGAAGTGTAATATCTAAAATTACTAAATCAAATATTTTCTCACTTAAAAGTTCTTCACTTTTCTCTATTGTTTTAGCAATATTTATTTCAAAATTTTCTTGTTCTAGTGAATATTTTAATCCTTTTAAAATAATATCATTATCTTCTATAAGCAATATTTTGTTTTTCATTAAATAACTCTCCTTTTAGAATTATAACATAAAAAGCTAGATATTAATAGCCTTTTAACATGAATATAGTTATTTTCTCGAGCCTTGTTGTCGCGACGCAACCTAAAGGTTGCTGCTCCATTCGCGCTGCGCTTGGTCGCTACGCGGCTTTCTCAAAAATAACTATATTCATGTTATTAACTTATTTAAAACTTTAAAGATGCTAAAGTTATATATTATCATTTCTTATTGTTTCTACTATATTTTGTTTGTTAATCTTATTTAAAGAATATTTCATTGTTAGTCCTACTATTATGAATACAAATACAAATGATATAAGTATTGGTAACCAAGGAATTTCAAATCCAAATTCTACATTTAATGAAAATGCGTGATACATTGCATATGATAAAGCAATTCCAATTGGTATTCCTATTAGTAGTGATTTTAATCCATATAATATACTTTCTAACCTTATCATTCTATTAAATTCTTTTGTAGTCATTCCAATTGATTTTAGCATTGCAAATTCTTTGCTTCTTAATATCATATTAGTCGTAATTGTGTTGAATATGTTTGTTACTCCAATTAAAGTAATTACTGTTATAAATCCATATAAGAATATTGACATAATAAGAATTATTCTTTTTTCATTTTCAATTAAAGTTTCTAGATTCGTTATACTCAAGTTACTATATCTAGTATCTTCCTTTTTCTTGTCCAAAAGCTCTGATTCTATCTCATTTGGATTTTCTTCATTTACATACATTTGGCTTAAATAACATAAATCATTATCTATAATATCATTTTCTTCTGATACAAATATATATCCTGTTGATTGTTGCATACTATATCCCATAGGTCTAATATCATCAATTATCTTTGTAATAGTTATTTCTTTTTCTCCTAGATTTTGGGAATTTAAGGTAATTGTATCTCCTTCTTTGATATTATATAAGTCTATCTTTTTCGTATGCTTACTTGAACCATCATCAATCGTAATATAAAAATCATTTGATAATATTGCTGCATTTTTATCATCTTTTAATCCTAGTTCTTTTAAATATCTACTAAAATAGTCCTTATTAAATTTAACAATGTCTATCTCTACTTCTGTATCTTCATCTTTAAATACATATTTGCCATCTTCATATTTTTTTATTTTATCAAGATTAACTTTTTCTAAATTGTCTTTGGTTGCATATTTCTTTAGATTTATTCCCGCATATCCTCTATATGAATAACTATAATCTGTTAAATTAAAATCTTTAATTATTTCATTATACATTTCCAATTTTGCTTGTTTTGAATCTTGTGTACTACTATCTACTATAGAATCAAGTTGTATATTAAATCCATAGTCTGTATAATAATATCCTGTCATTTTATTACCATATTGAATAAATGATGAAAGTCCAATAAATATTGATATACTTACAACAAGGGATATAACTGTTGTTCTATATTTTTTCTTACTTCTCTTTAAATTTTTAGATGCAATTACTCCGCCTATACCAAATACTTTTTTAGTTATTTTAGATGTTCTTATTTTTCTAGGTTTAATTTTTAAATCCTTACTTTCTCTAATTGCTTCTATTGGTGTTATTCTTGATGCTCTTATTGCTGGAATTAGAGCTGATAAAAATATTGTTATTGCTGACATTGCAACTGTAACTACAATTACAATTGGTGGTAAGTCATATACAAACTTAAAGTTAATCATATCTACCATTAAAATATTTAATATCCAAATTAGAATTAGTACTGCTATAATTCCTAAGAATATTCCTAGAGGAACTCCTATTGCTCCAATAAATAAAGCTTCAACTAATACACTCTTTCTTATTTGCTTTGATGTGGCTCCTACACTTGCCATCATACCATATTGTTTTGTTTTTTCTGATACTGATATGCTGAAACTATTTCTTATTACAAATACACTGCTTACTACTATTATTGCTATTATTACAACAACAATTGAGTATAATGCTCTTAAAGTCATATCGCCCATATTTCCTTCAAATCTTAGAAGCTCACTATTGTATTCTATATTTATGTCTACATTAGTATTGGTTTTAATTGTTTCTGTAATACTTTCTTCAAATTCTTGTTGTGCATTTCTATCACTTGGTTTATTTAAAAGTACAGATATGTTTGCATTATTACATTTTGATATTTGATCTTCATTTATTTTTGTTATCACAGTATATCCGGGTCCTGACATTGGCTCTTGTGAATAACTTGGTCTTGATATAATTCCTACTATTTTATATTCTTTTTCATAAGTATCCACTATAGTTTCACTTGCCATACTTGTTTCTTCATCTAATTGATATGGGTTGTGTTGTTCTAAATTAGTTCCTCCTATTCCCTGTCTTTTTCCTATATTTAATTTTAATGTTTCTCCTACTTTTAAATCAACTCTACCATTTGACATTATATGGTTTGATATAACAAGCTCACTATCATTTTCAGGCATTCTTCCTTCTTCAAGCTCTAATCCTGAATTTTCTAGTGCCTTATCTGTAAATGCCATAACATAAAGATATGGTTTATATTCATTGTAGCTATTATTTAAAACACTGTAGCCTAGTGTTGTAGTATAAAAATAAGATTTTACATTTTTATTATTCTCTATATATTTAAGCTGGTCTGTTGGAACATCTTCAAATCTTATATGAAAATTTCCATCAGCCTGTTTTGCTGTTTCTACCAATGTTTTTTGAAAACTCATACACATTCCTGCTACTGCACAAATAAGAGCAGTAGAAAGTGCAACTCCAATAATTGTAACAATTGTTCTTTTCTTATTTTTGCTAAGTGACTTTATTGTAAATTTATTTAGAATATTCATTATCTTTATCCTCTCTATTTTTTTATTTTATATAATTTCATCCATTGCTTATTTGAATGAAATTAAGTTATTTCATAACTTCTATAGATTACGACAATCACTTACGATTTTCCCATCTTCTACTGTAATTACTCTATCTGCTTGTCTTGCAATTTCTAAATCATGTGTAATTATTATTACTGTTTGATTGAATTTTTTATTAGACATTTTTAATAAAGAAACAATCTCATCACTTGCCCTTGAATCTAAGTTTCCTGTTGGTTCATCTGCTAACATAATAGCTGGGTTGTTAATCATTGCTCTACCTATTGAAACTCTTTGTTGTTGTCCTCCAGATAATTGGTTTGGAAGATGGTTTGCTCTATTTTCTAGTCCTAAAGTTTTTAGTAATTCATTTAGTCTTTCAGCATCTATTTTTTGTCCATCCAAGTCACAAGGAAGTGTTATATTTTCTTTTACATTTAATATTGGAATTAAGTTGTAGAATTGATATATTATTCCTATCTGTCTTCTTCTAAAAATGGCTAAATTATCATTATTAAGTGAATATATATCTTTACCATCAATATACACTTTACCTGATGTTGGTCTATCAACTCCTCCAAGTAAATGGAGAATTGTAGATTTTCCACTACCACTTGCTCCTACTATTGCTAAAAATTCACCTTTTTGCACTGAAAATGATATGTTATCAACAGCTGTAACTTTGTTTTCTCCTTTTCCATAAGTTTTAACTAGATTTTCAACTTTTAGTATTTCCATTTTAAAATTCCTTTCTTAGTTGAAAAATAATTACAATTTTGGCGCCCTCAAACTTCATTTAAAATTTAATCAACATACAGAAAAGTACGTCTCATAAATTTTAAACTTGTTTTCCTAGCCAAAATTTAATTCTTTTTCAACCTTTTACCTATTTACAATTTTAATATTACTAAATCTAAATGACTTTAAAATGACAAAAATAATGAGATATAAATTTATTATACCTCATTATCTTATTGTAACTCATATAATGGCAACATTTTATTTTATATTCAACTTTACACTGTTCTACCATATGTAGTAAATAATAATAGAAAAACAACTAGAAATAATAATATCTCCGTATTCTGATTTCCAAATATATTATCTAAAAAGCTTCCGTCATTATTTCTATTACAGCAACAACTATCACCCATTAAATAAACCTCCCCTTTTAGATGTCCATAAACATAAATATTTATTTAACACCTTATTTTTTATATCATATAGTATGCTTTTTTTTATTTATGTGTTACAATATAATTGTAAAATGTAACAACTATTTATATTTCCAGTATATCGTCATTTTCTGGAACATAGAAATTAATAATTATACATATACTTTACAGTGTAAATAAATATTTTGCTGTTATTTTATTATAACAATATGGAGGACTAATAATGTCTAATGTAGAATTACTTTCTCCTGCTGGAGATTTTGATTGCTTAAAAGCTGCCGTTCAAAACGGTGCTGATAGTGTTTACTTTGGTGGAGAATTTTTTAATGCTCGAGCTAGTGCTACTAATTTTGATGAAAATGGTTTAAGGGATGCAATAAGATATGCTAAACTTCGCAATGTTAAAGTAAATTTCACTTTAAATACTTTGCTTAAAGACAATGAACTTGATGATGCGGCTAATTTAGCCAAATATGTTTATTCTTTAGGTGCAGATGCAATTCTTGTTCAAGACCTTGGGCTTGCTAAATACTTAATTGATAATTTTCCTGAAATGGATATACATAGTAGTACTCAAATGACTGCTCATAATCTTCAAGGAGTTTTGCAACTTGAAAGACTTGGCTTTAAGAGAGTTGTACTTTCTAGAGAACTTTCACTTCACGAAATTGAATATATTTGTAGCCATTGTAATGTTGAAATTGAGACTTTTATTCATGGAGCTCTTTGTATTTCTTATTCAGGACAGTGTTTATTTTCAAGTATAGTTGGAGCACGTTCTGGTAATCGTGGAAAATGTGCTCAGGCTTGTAGACTTCCTTATGAACTTGTGGAAAGTTCTACTGATAAAGTTATTGATAAAGGATATTTACTAAGTCCAAAAGATTTATGTGGCTTAAAGTTTATACCTGACTTAATAAAAGCTGGCGTTAAATGTTTTAAAATTGAAGGCAGAATGAAAACTCCTGAATATGTTGCAACTGTTACTAGAATATACCGCAAATATATTGATTTAGCTGAAAGTGGTAATTCATATGTAATTGATGATGCAGATATTAAAGAACTTATGCAAGTGTTTAATAGAGGTGGCTTTTCTGATGGTAATCTTGATAATGAGCCTAATAATAACTATGTATTTACTGAAAAGTCTAACAATATGGGGATTTTACTTGGTCAAATTTCTAGATATAATTCTTCAAAAGGTTTGATTACTTTTAAAACTCATGATGAACTTTCTATTGGCGATACAGTTTGTGTTCAAAATGAAGATTACAAATATACTGTTTCTGAACTTATGATAAAGAAAGAAAATGTAAAAAAAGCTAAAGATGGTGATGTTATTACTATTGGAAGAATAAAAGGAAATATTTCTATTAGTGATAAAGTATATAAAATAAGTGATTATGATAAAAATAAAGAAATATTAGAATATATAAATAAGGAAAATAAAAAAATCCCACTTTCTTGTGTTATTACTGTAAAAAAAGGACTTCCTATTTCAATGGAAGTTAATTCAATGGATAAAACTAATGGTTCTTATTTTTCTATGTCTTCATGTAAAACAGTTGACCTAGTTCCTATAGATTCTATTAGCAATCCTATCAGTAAACAACGAATTATTGAACAAGTAAACAAAACGACTGATACTCCTTTTGAGTTTAAGTACATTCGAGTAATATTAGATGATAATACATATATTCCTAAAATATCTGCTATAAATAGTTTAAGACGTGATTGTTTAAATGATTTAATTAATCAGGCGATTTCTCGTTTTGAAAGAAAAAATGAGATAATATCTTTTGATGAATATAAAAAATCTTTAATTCCAAATTTAAAGAAAAAGAAAGTGTTTTACTCTTTGTTATTAAATAAAATTTATCAAGAATATGACTATAGCAAACTTGTAAATGTTGATAGATTATATGTTCCTATTAGATATTTTTTAAGTAAAAAATTTAGTGATATTTTGGATATTTTAAAGACTAAGGGAACTATGTATATAAGCCTTCCTACTATATTGAAAGATAATTATAGAAATATTACTCTTAATAGATTAGAGGAATTCATTGAGAAATACAATATTAAAGGCTTCGTTATTTCTAACATTGCTGGTACTGATAGCCTTATTGAAACAGATAAAAATTTCGACATTGTTGCAAACTTTACTTTAAATGCATTTAATACTTCTTCTATAAATGAATTAAAATCTTTGGGAGTTGATGTTATTACTCTTTCTCCTGAACTTGATAAAGATACTTTAAAAAGTTTGGCAACTTACTCTCCTATTGCTACTGAACTTACGGTTTATGGAAGAATCCCTCTGATGAATATAGGATATTGTTTACTTGGAAAAGCTAATAGATGTTATCCTACTTGTGATACTCTTTGTAAGAAAAATAAATATTATTTAAAAGATAGATTAGGTTACAAATTCAAACTTCATCAAGATAATGTTCAAACAATAACTACTCTATATAATAGTAAAATATTATCAATTCCTTTTGATGATATAAATATAGATATTGCAAGAATTAGCATATTTGATGAAAGCATTGATGAAATAAATAATGCCATAAATACTGTAAAATCAGGAAATATTTTTTCAGGTGAAGAATACACTTATGGAAACTTTAATAGATTTGTATAAGACTTGAATTCAAAAAGAGGAGTATATCACATAAGATATACTCCTTTATATTATTCTTATTTAAGCTGTTTTTTCTTTACTTTTTGCTGTAGCTTTTGGTTCAGCTTTAGTTGTAGTTTTCTTTTCGTCTTTAACTTCTTTTTTCTCTACTTCTGGATATACACTAATTTTCTTTTTATCTCTTCCAAGTCTTTCAACTTTCATTATTCCTGTAACCTTTGCGAATAGAGTATCATCACTTCCAATTCCTACATTTGTTCCTGGATGCATTTTTGTTCCTCTTTGTCTATAAAGAATATTTCCAGCTTGAACTAATTGTCCATCTGCTCTTTTTATACCAAGTCTCTTTGACTCACTATCTCTTCCATTATCGGTACTACCTTGACCTTTATGATGTGCCATTTCAATTTCACCTACCTTTTAATTAGATTTATTTTAATTTATAGCAAATATCTTTTACTATGTTAATTTTACTTGTAAGTATATAATTACTCAGCTACTTTTATTGATTTTATTTCAACCTTTGTATATGGTTGTCTATGTCCTTGTGTTCTTCTGTGGTTTTTCTTTGCTTTGTATCTGTAAACTATAATTTTCTCACCTTTTCCTTGAGCAACTACATTTCCTTCAACTTTGCATCCTTTTACATAAGGAGTTCCTACTTTAACATCTTTTCCATCAGACATTAGAACTACATTATCAAATGTAACTTTTTTTCCTTCTTCTACGTCTAATTTTTCAAAGAATACTACGTCTCCTTCTTGAACTTTGTATTGTTTTCCACAACTTTCAATTATTGCGTACACTATTGGTGCACCTCCTTTTACTTTAAGACTCGCTAAGCATAAATGCAAGGTATCTAGCTAAAACTAGAATTTAGTTACCCGACTTAGGCGGTTTACAGTTATTAATTATACTATAAAATTGGCACTCTTGTCAACCTTTTCGCATAATTTTTTCATTTCATATTATGTAGAGTTTTAATTCACAGATATTATTAAAAAACATAAATATAGTTATTTTTGAAAATGCCGCGTAGCTGAAGCAACAACCGTTAGGTTCGTTGCGACAACAAGGCTTGAAAAAATAACTATATTTATGTGATTAACTTTTATTGCTGTGAACATTAACTATATAAATTGTCAAAATAAGGTGTGCTATATTTTATTCATCAAATATTGTATTAAATTCTTGTTCATTTATTTTTTCTTTTTCTAACAACATTGTAGCAACTTGATCTAACTTATCTCTATGAATTCTAAGTAAATCTTGAGCAGATTCATAAGCTTTTTCTAATATTGTTCTTACTTCTTTTCCTATTTCATCTTCTAAATTATTTCCAAGAAGTTGAATTTGATATGGATCTTTTTCTAAATTCATTGACATTGGTCCTACGTTTTCACTCATTCCATAAACTGTAACCATATCTCTTGCAACTTTCATAGCAACTTCTAAATCATTGCTTGCTCCTGTTGAAATGTCATTTAATGCTATTTTTTCTGCTGCTCTTCCTCCTAATAAAGCAATAAGTTTTTCTTCCATTTCTGTTTTTGAAATATAAAACTTATCTTCATTATTTTTATACATTGTATATCCACCTGCAAAACCTCTTGGTATAATTGATACTTCTTTTACATTGTCTTGCGTTTCTAGATATCTGCTAACTACTGCATGACCTGCTTCATGATATGCAGTTAACTTTTTATCTTTTTCTGATACAACTTTGTCTTTCTTTTCAAGTCCAACTGTAACCTTTTTAACTGCTTCTTCTATATCTTCATTAGTTATTTCTCTATGCTTTTTACTTGCAGCTAAAATTGCCGCTTCATTTAAAATATTTTCAAGTTCAGCTCCGCTGAATCCTGCTGTATCTTCTGCTATTGATTTAAAGTCAACTTCACTTGATATCTTTTTATTTCTACTATGAATCTTTAAAATTTCTTCTCTATCTGTTATGTCTGGTAATCCTATTGTAATTGTTCTATCAAATCTACCAGGTCTTAATAATGCTTCATCTAGCATTTCCGGTCTATTGGTTGCTGCTATAACTATAACTGAGCCATCTGTTTCAAATCCGTCCATCTCAACTAATAGCTGATTTAAAGTTTGGTTGTTTTCTGCATCTGCTCCACCACTATTATTTGTTCTTCTTGAACCAATAGCATCTATTTCATCAATAAACACTATACATGGAGAAATTTTTTGTGCTTTTTCAAATAATTTTCTTACTCTTGATGCTCCTAAGCCTGCGAACATTTCAACAAATTCTGAACCACTCATTGATATAAATGGAACATTTGCTTCTCCTGCAATAGCTTTAGCTATTAAAGTTTTTCCTGTACCCGGCTTACCACATAGTAAAACTCCTTTAGGTACTCTTGCTCCCATCTTTGCATATTTTTTAGGTTCTTTTAAGAAATCTACTATTTCAATCATTTCTGCTTTTTCTTCTTTAAGTCCTGCAACATCACCAAAGGTTATCTTGTCAACAGATACACTTGGGTCATATACTTTTCCTTTATCTCCTAATCCTTGCATTTGGAATAAAACAAATATTAAAGCTATCATAATAAGTGTTGGAAGAAATGCAATAAGACCTGATCCTATTGTGATAATAATATTTTGTTCTTTTGGATTAAAACTTATGTCATTTCCTTCTTCAACTTTATTTTGTATTAATTCTACAAATGCCTGTGAATTAGGAATGATTACTGTTTTAGTAAGCTCTTTTAATTTTTCCTTATTGGCTTCATCTTCTTTATTTAAAACATTTCCATTTTCATCTTTGTATGTTACAACTGCTGCTGTACTTCCCATTGTCATTTCTATTGATCCTATTTTACCTTCATCAATGTCTCTAATAAGTTGTGTATATTCTACTTTATTTTTTTCATCATTAACTTTGTTATAGGCAAAATACCCTATCACTGAAGCTACAATTATAATTAATAATACTGCTATCCAAATAATTTTTTTATTAAATCCCTTGTTATCTTTATTATTTTTTACATTATTTTTTATTTCTTCTTTATTTTCTTCTAGTTCTTTAACTTCATTGTCTTCTTGCATTATTATCTTTTTCCTCCCTCTATATTAGCTTGTGGCTCTGGATTATCTTTGTCTTCTTTTAACTTATTTTTAACCCTTTTCTTTACTTCATCTAATGGCTTATCTTTACCATTTTCATCTTTTTCTTCTTCTTCACCGTTATCTTTTTCTTTGTCTTTTTCATCTTTATTTTCTTCTTTATTTTCTTGTTCTTTCTCTAGTTTCTTAATATCAATTGTAGCTTTTATAAGTTGTTTCTTTTTAATTAAATCAGATCTCATAATTAATACTACTGCTACAATATAAATATAAGAAATTAATGTGTACATTATCTGGAAGTATGGCATAAAGAAGCCATTTAATAAATTTGCACAAGTATATACTAGATTCACTATAATTGGCAATGTCAATGCTGATATTGATATTATTACACATTGTGAATACTTCAATGGTATTCTTGCCATTTTGCTAATTATTATAACTAATAATGATAGGGCTAATGCATCTATAGCTGTACTTATTGTATATATCAAATATGTTGTTATAAACATTGCTAAGAAAATACCTGAGAAAATTTGTGTTCTATTGCTTTCATATAAATTTATTACATTTTCTTTATTAATTTCACCAATTCCTAATGTATTAGTAATATCTTCATATTTATATATTGTCTGAGTATTATTTGCATTTATTACTAATTTATCTTTAATGGCAACAAATACAATTCCGTCATAGTCAGTAATTTGTTCTTGATAACTATCTATTTCAGTAATATCATCATTAATTATGATTTTATATTTAATATCTGTTCCTTTTTCTATTATTACTGGCTCTTCACTTTCAATTTTTAAGCCTTCTGAATTAATAGTAAACTCTGGGATACTTTCTTTTAAATCACTAAAAGTTTCTTCTATATATCCACTTGTCTTATATGTCATAACAGCAGAAACTACTAAAGTAAATATAATCATTAATTCCAATAAATATAAAATAGCTCTTCTTAATTTTTCTGAAATTAAAAGATTGTATTTATCCAAATCTTTAATACTCATAATTATTTTCTTGAAAAAAGGTATCTTCTTTTCCATTTTCTTGGTTTATGTTAGTATAAAATACTAACATTTCCTCCCTTCTCTTTTAGCTGTATTTTTTTCTATTTATATTTTGTCTACTTCTACTCCATTTTTAGTGTCTTTAATTATATATCCTTTTAATTTAATTTCTTCTCTTATTTTATCTGCTACTTCCCAATTTTTCTCCGCTTTTGCTATATTTCTTTTTTCTATTAATTCTTTAATTTCTTCTGGAACTTCTACTTTCTGTTGTAAATATTGTCTTGAATTTATTAAATCTAATCCTAGTACTTCATCTAGTTTTTCTAATAGTTTAGCAAATTTCTTAGATTTTATTTCATTTCTAATTATCTCCCAAACTACTCCCATTGCAACTGGCATATTTAAATCATCATTTATTGCTTCATGGAATCTATTTTCATATTCTGCTACTATGCTGTCATCTACATTATTATCTGATTCTAAATTCTTAATATAACCTTCTCTTAGTCTATTAAGTGCTATTTGAGAAGATTTTGCTCCTTCAAATGTAAAGTTTAACTTATTTCTATAATGTGAACTATAGCAAAATAATTTAAATGCTAATGGCTCTATACCCTTGTCTTGTAAATCTTTAATTCTGTATATATTACCTAGTGATTTAGACATTTTACCGCCGTCTACTAATAAAAACTCACAGTGCATCCAGAAGTTAGCAGGATTGTGTCCAAAAGAACCTTTGCATTGTGCTATTTCGTTTTCGTGATGAATTGGTATATGGTCTACTCCTCCTGTATGTATATCAAAATGTTCTCCTAAGTATTTTCTTCCCATTGCAGAACATTCAATATGCCAGCCCGGATATGATTTTCCCCAAATACTGTCCCATTTCATTAAATGATTTTCTGGTGCTTTTATCCATATTGCAAAATCATAAGGATTTCTTTTTTCAGGGTCTACATCTATTCTTGCCCCATGTTCTTCTCCTGATACATCATTATTTGATAATACTGGGTATTTATCTAATTTTGATACATCAAAATATATACCTTTGCTTGTTTCATATCCATAACCATTGTCTATTATTTCTTTTACCATTTCCGTCATTTCTGGAATATTATCAGTAGCTCTTGTGATTATCTCTGGCTTATTTATATTTAATGCATCAATATCTTCCATAAAAGCTTTTGTATAAAATTCTGCTATCTCGTAAGGATTTTTTCCTTCTTTTTTAGCAGCCTTTTCCATTTTATCTTCGCCAGTGTCAGCATCAGATGTTAGATGTCCTACATCAGTTATGTTCATAACATGATTTAACTCATAACCATTATATTTAAGTATTCTCCTTAAATTATCCATAAATATATATGTTCTAAAATTTCCTATATGGGCATAGCTGTAGACAGTTGGTCCACAGCTATATAATCTTACTTGTTTTTCTGTAATTGGCTTAAATTCTTCTTTCTTATGTGTTAATGTATTGTATAATTTAATTTGCATATATCTTTTAAGTATGAAATATCATACTCTCCTTATATTTATTTAGATTTTTTAGGTTTTACCTATAAACCTTTAATTTGTTGTATTTCCTGTTGTTGTATTTCCAGTCGTTGTATTTTCATTAGGCTTACTGCCTCCAGTTGTAGTATTTCCTCCTGTTGTAGTGTTGCCTCCTGTTTGTGGTCCTTCTGTCGTAGTATTTCCTCCTGAGTGTGTTCCACCATCATATTGATTTACTGTTATTGTAATTTGGCTTCCTTTAGGTGCTGTACCTGTCGCACTTTGTTTTAATACTACACCTTTTGCCTTAGTTCTATCATTATCTTTAGAAACTTTTACAGTAAATCCTGCGTCTTTTAAAGCTTTAGTTGCTTCTGCCTCAGTTTTTCCTACTACACTTGGTACTGGTACTTTTTCTGCTTCTTTATGAACATCACAAGTTTCAGTTGGTGCTTCTTGTGCTTGTTGTTTTGGAGACCAATTTCCATTTTTCTCTGTATCAATTACTATTCCAAAAACTTTATCTTCTGTATCTGGACAAAATTCTGTTGCAATTTTTCCAGTCTCTTTACAAACTTTTACTGATTGATGTCCTTCACAATCTGCTGGTACATTATCTTTTGCAAAGATTTCAGAATATGTGTCTGTACAACTATCTGTTGCTTTCTTACCTGTTGCTTTACAGATTTTTAAAGTAACTATACTATCTGGCTTTTCGAATTTCTTTACTTCTAATCCTTCATGAACTTTTTTCATAACAGGGAACCAAATCTTTGCTGCCGGGTTTGTGCTTCCCCAGAAGCTCATTCTAGTTTTATTACCATCTATATTGTATCCATCATCTGCACCATACCAACATGCTGCTGCATAATAAGGTGTAAATCCACAGAACCATCTATCAGCTGCTGCATCTGATGTTCCTGTTTTTCCTCCTACATCCATTGCACCTAAAACTCCTTTGTAGTCTACAGCTGTTCCTCCTGAGATAGGTCCTTGCAAAATTGTACTTTCTATATATGCATTTTCTTCTGACATTACTCTTGTTTTTTCTTGTTTTGCTTCTATAATTGTTTTTCCGTCTTTATCAACAACCTTTGTATAGAATGTTGGTGTAATGTAAACACCTTTATTTGCAATCATAGCAAATCCTGCTGCCATTTGAACAGGGGTTACACTTGGTGCTCCTAATGCTAAGCTTAAACCAAATTCATTACTATCTACTTGTATTCCTATTTTAGATAAAAACTCTTCTGATTTCGATAAACCTAATATAGATAAAAGTTTTACTTCTGTAACATTGTATGAACGCATTATTGCATTTCTTATAGAAGTTATTCCTCCATAACCACTATCATTATGAGGTCTATAAGTTCCAAAATTTGTTAGAACATCATAAAATAATGTTGCAGCATTTATTGTTTTATTTTCTAAAGCAGGTGCTATTGTAGCTAATGGCTTAAATGAAGAACCCGGTTGACGTTCTGATAATCCTCTATTTAATCCAAGTGTATCTTGATTTTCTCCAAGGGCTCCAACTTCACCTACTACAAATCCTGTTGATGGTTCAATTATAACCATTGCAGATTGTCCTGGTTCATGTATTCCTTTCTTCATATTGTCTGTACCTTGCATTATATATTTTGATAAAACAAATTCTGCTTCCATTTTATCTTGTATACTTTGGTCTACTGTTGTATATATGCTGTATCCACTATTTATCGCTAATTCTCTTGCTTCATTATAGCTTATATCCATTTGTTCTGAAAGTTCTTTTGCTATCTGATCTATTGCTGCCGCTGTATGGAAAGATAAATTTCCTTTTCCATTTGAAACACTACCTTTTTCAAATGTTATACCATTTTTTGCTTCTTCTGCAGCTTGATTATACTCTTCCTCAGTTATTTTTCCTAGTTCTTTCATTTTTGCTAAAACATTAAGAGTTCTTGTTTTAATCTTCTCTGAGTTATCTGTTTCTCCAAATGGGTTATATGAATTTGGTGAATGATTTATTCCTGCTATAAAAGCTGTTTGAACTAAACTTAAATCCTTAGCAGATTTATTAAAGTAATAATTTGCTGCTGCTTCAACACCTTTAACTTCAAGTCCATTTGAACTTCCTAGATATATTCTATTTAAGTATCTTTCAAGTATTTCATCTTTATTTAGCATTTTCTCAACTTGTACAGCTCTAGACCATTCTCTTATCTTTCTGATGATTCCCTCGATACCGTTTTGCTCATCATCTTTCATTGTAATCTTAATAAGCTGTTGAGTAATTGTACTACCACCAAATGTTGAACCTCCGCCTTTTCTTAAAACTTTATCTCCAATATAATTTACAATAGCATGTAAAGTTCTTTTTACATCAATTCCATGGTGTTCATAATATCTTTCATCTTCTATTGAAATAAAGGCATCTGGTAATTTTCCCATTTCAGCAATTGTAAGCTTTTTGTTTATTTCATCTCCAGTAAGTGTATTTATTACTTCACCTTTTCCATCATATATTGTAGCACCCATTGAGTCAACTAAAAGTTGATCTTCTGTTAGTGCCCACTTATCTGTTTTAAAAATAGCTACAACTCCTGCTACTCCTGCAATTATTAAAATCAGCATTAATAAAAAGAAAATCTTAAAAAATAATCTTAATTTAGGATGTTTCTTTTTCTTCTTATTTTTTTTCTTTTTGTTAGAACCATCTACAATTACGGCATTCTCGTCATCTATATGTTTTTCTTTATAATCTTTTATTTCTTTCTTTTCATGACTGCTTTTCTTACTTCTTCTTTTCATACATACCTCCTAAAGGGTAAATCGATAGCTATATTATATTACAAATATTTCAATATTACAACCTTTAAAACAAATTTAAATTATTTATATTAAAATCATCTGTAACTATCTCTGCTCCACTACTTATAAGCTTATTTGTTCCTTTTGAATTTTCTGAAAAAATACTTCCTGGTACTGCATATAAACTTCTTCCTTGTTCTAATGCAAAATTTGCTGTAATTAATGCTCCACTTTTCTCTTTTGCTTCAACTACAATTACTCCTTGTGATAAGCCACTTATTATTCTGTTTCTTTTTACAAATTGTTCTGGTTTTGGCTTAACTCCTATTGGATATTCACTAATTATCGCTCCTCCACTCTGTATAATTTCTTTTGCTATTTTTCTATTTTCACTAGGATAAATCATATCTAATCCATGTGCCATAACCGCTATTGTTTTTCCCTTTGCTTTTAAGGCTCCAATGTGTGAATATAAATCTATCCCCTTTGCTAAGCCACTTACAATAACAATATCTTGTTTTGCTAAATTATAAGCTAATTTTTCAGCTACGTTTTTTCCATAACTCGTACATTCTCTACTTCCTACTATTGCAATTATTTTCCTTCTTAACAATTCTTCATTTCCTAGAACATATAAACTTTTCGGACTATCTTTAATTTGTGATAGTAAATATGGGAATTGCAATTGTTCTTTTTTTATTTCTTTTATTAAAATAATGACCTCCTATTATAAAGATTTGATTTCAAAACTAAAAAACAAGCAACGATTTTCTATGCAATAAATTGCTTAAAAACATAAAAAGAGCAAAAAAATTACTTAAAGACACAAAAAGAGACCTAAAATTGGCCCCCTTTTATTTACTTATTCTTCTAACCATTTTTTATATTCTTTCTCAATCTCTTCTGCAACCTGCTCTGGCGTTATGTTTGATGTATCAATAACTAAATCATAATTTGACATATCATCTCTATCTACACCATATAATTCCAAGTACCTTTTATTTTCAGAATTATGTCTAGTTATCATATCCTGTTTTTGCTCTTCTAAAGTACTAAAATTTTCTGTATCTTTTCTATTTTTGTCTAAAAAAGCTCTTTTTGCTGCAATATCTATGTCAACTTTTAAATATACTTTAAAAGATTCTGGAACGGCATACCAGCCAAGTCTTGCATCAATAATAAAATTGTCATGAGTTTTAGCATATTCAGATGCACTATTTTCTATTTGTTTATCTATTTCAGGATGTTTCTCAACATATTTGCCAAAGCTAGTTACATCCATTCCTTTTTCTTTTGCAAGTTGTCTAAAATAATTTCCATTTCTATATACTTCATAATTTAATTTCTCTATAAGTATTTTAGAAACAGTACCTTTTCCGCTTGCTAAATCTCCAGAAATTGATATAATATGTTTTTTATTCATATACACCTCATCAATTTATTATTATTCTTCAGATTTTTCTTCATCTGATTCTTGAGTATTAATCTTTTCTTCTTTTAACTTTTCATCCCATTCATCTTGATTATATATTTTTACTTTATCTTCTTCTATTTCATCTGCTGCTAATGTTACAGAAGATACGTCATCCTTGTCTGTCATTGGCTTGCTTCCTCTTGAAATTTGTCTTGCTCTTTTTGCAGTAGCTATAACTAAACTATATCTATTCTCAGCTTTTTCAAGTAATTCAACAACTGTTGGCTTAACTATCATAAATTTATACCTTCTTTCTTTGCTTAAATCTGCACTTAATTCATAAAAAATATCAAAGCGCAGAAAAATTTTTTTTAAATTCATTTATTATTTTAGCACTTTTTTACCTTTAAGTCAAATGTTTTCCAAATTTTGCTTTTTTTATTTTACATTTATCCTTTAAACAATGGACCTGTATTCCACTTTATGATTTTTTTATTTTTGTTTTTTTAAGGCAATTATAAACATTTTAATTATATAATAAATTATAAAGGTTCCTGCAATAATTGCAAATACTGTATTAATAATACTGCTTTGTCTACTATATAATTCTAAAATTAAAATAGTAGTTGCTCCTAATAAGATTATTTCAATTCCATGCCAAGCTAATTTAGAATTATCTTTTTTATATGCTATTTCAAACAATATAATTGATACAACCAATTCTATCAAAATAAATAATTTTAAATCAGTTATATATTCTATTGTACTAATTGTACTTTTACTTATTAGTAATATTAAAAAATAAAGTTCTATAAAAATAAAAATCAATGAATTTTTAAATATTTCTTTATATTTTTCTTGTCTTTTAGCTTTGGACTTATTAAGATTTTTATTATCCTTTAGTTCTTTTTTTATTGTTTCCAATTCATTATCTTTAAATACTTTTGGATCTATTAGTTCTTCACTTAGTTCTTCATTTTCTTCTAATAAATCATGTTCTAATAAATCCTCATATATTTGAGCTTGTTCACTTACTTCTTCAACTTGTTCTATAAGTTCTTCTTGTTCTTTTATTTTTTCATCTTGAATTTTGGCTTTTTTAGTTACTGGCTTATTTTGAGTTGCTACCTTCTTATTTACTTTCTTTTTCTGTTTTTCATCTTTCTTAATTACTGTCTTTTTTTGAGCTTCATCATTCTTATTTACAGTTTTTCTCTGAGTTTCTGCCTTTTTAATTACTGTATCTTTTTGAGTTCCATCCATCTTATTTATAGTCTTTTTCTGAGTTTCTGCCTCTTTAATTACGGTCTTTTTTTGAATCGGAACACTTTTAGCAATCACTTTTTTAGCTGTAGATGTACCTGTGCTTTTTGTATTTTCTTTTTTAGTTTCAGATGTGCTTTTATTTTTTGTACCTTCTTTATTTGATGTTGGTGCATTTGCACTTTTGGTACTTTCCTTTTCTGGTTCATTAGTTTTTTTATTGTCTGTATCTTCTTTTAACTCTGGCTTTTTCTCCATTTCATCTTCCTTTCTAAAAATCATATTCATACATAATCATGCTAAGCATTGCAACAGATGCGGTTTCAGTTCTTAATATTCTTTTTCCTAAACTTGCTACTTTAGCACCTGCATATATAAGTTTATCTACTTCTTCCTTATCTATTCCACCCTCTGGACCAATTACAATTGCAATGTTTTTTACTTCACTATTTTCTTTTAATAAGTGTTTTAGTGATATATTTTCCTCATTTTCATACGCAATTATTACCAAATCATATTTATTGATTTCTTCTAATAGAGAATCCACAGTATATAATTTTTCTATTTTAGGAATCAAATTTCTTTTACTTTGTTTTGCCGCTGTTTCTGATATTATTTGCCATCTTTGTAATTTTTTGTTTTCATCTTTTAATTTAAAAATACAATTTTTCATTTCAACAGGCACAATCTTATATATTCCTAGCTCGACCGATTTTTGTATTATGTATTCCATTTTATCTGCTTTAGGCAAGCCTTGAAATAAAGTTATCTTAATATTAGATTCTGTTGAACATACTTCATTTAAGATTGTACAAACTATTTCCTCTTTATTAATTTCTTCT
The DNA here is from genome assembly GCA_947624715.1 of uncultured Clostridia bacterium. The sequence goes on along the minus strand of CANQLO010000028.1, from coordinate 659 downwards.
ATTTTAGATAAATATTTAATTCCTGTATCTTTATTACTTACGTAAATTCTTTCATCTTTCTTCATTCTAAGCACAGTTCCTATATGTTTAGCATCTTGACCGTATATTACTACTGTATTGCCATCAATTTGATTATTATTAACAAAAAAATTATACATTCTATGATATTCCCCATTCATCTTCTATATCTGATATTACACTATTCATCTTATTTTTTTCATCCTGTATTGTATTTTTTTGATATTGAACTTCGTTAATTATTGTTTTTACTGGAGCTGAGTTATTTATTGTAATTTGTCTAATAGATGCATACGCTAAAATAACTAAAACAGCCATTGTTAATATTAATGCAATTACAGTTATTCCTCTTTCGCTTTTCATTTTCTATCCCTTTCCCAAATTATTTATAAAAATAATATCATATCTTGAGCATTTTATTCAAGTATTTAAAATAAAAATATAAAATTAAAAAAATTTCAACTACAAATTAAAAAAATTTTCAAAATATAGTTGACATTTTTAAAATAATTTAGTATACTAAAAAAGTCACAGGAAGTAAAATGGTCGCTTAGCTCAGTTGGTAGAGCATCTGCCTTACAAGCAGGGGGTCATAGGTTCGAGCCCTATAGCGACCACCATTTATGGCCCGGTAGTTCAGT
>CANQLO010000027.1 GCA_947624715.1 uncultured Clostridia bacterium | reverse complement strand
ATTAGAATAGGCGGTTCACAAACATGGATTAGAGAATATCCAAGTGGATTGGCAACTAGATGCCATTTTAATAATGGGAAATTTACAGTCGAAGAATTAAGTATATCTCTTGGTATTATTCTTTTTAACAATGCCCTTTTTATAAGATTGGGGATTGTTATATACCAGAAAAATTGCTTCTTTGATATACTTATATCCCCGAATTTTATTCGAAGCATTGATTTCATGCAGTACTTTTGTTACGCGGACATTAAGTTCTAAATTGTTGGGTGTGGAATCATCATCAGTTGATTCATCGCTGATTCTTTCCACATAATCAATCAGGTCTGCCAAATCAGACAACGTGTATCCTTTTTGACCTAACACACACAGCATTTCGTGAATCCGTTTTTGTTTTTCTTTAGATGTTGACATAAAATCGCTCCTTTTTTTTAATTTTTATTAAGCAAAACTAATATTATTATACAGCTTTTTGTTAATTATGTTAACATAATAAATTGTTGTTTGAATAATCAGAACCTTAATCGTTATTTTACATTTTTATTTCTAATATAATCTCCGTACTGCACTTCTTTCAATCCAATTATTCAGTAAATTTTTCTATTTCTTCATTTGATACATCTTTTGGAGATAAATATATTCTATCTCCTATTAATTTTTTAAAATATTGCATGTTTTATTCCTCCATTTTATAAATATTTTATCTTCCTTGTGCAATTATTTGATTATGAGGGCTATAAGTATCTCTTGAAAGTAATTGTCTAGATACTTCCACACCATTTTGCTTTAATACTCTATAAGCAACAGAAGTTGCACCATTAGAACCACTTTGAATTACTTTAGTTTGACCTGCAGCTAAACTATTATCAGTTGTGTAAGTGGTTTTATAAGGAACTGTTCCAGTTCTATAAGATACTATTTCTACATCATATTCATTTTGCTCTTTAAGTCCATATATTGTTACAGTTAATCTTTTATTATAATTTGAAGTTACTATTTTTATTGGATAACTTCTAGAATTTTTGAATTTAAAATCAGGTGCACCCCATGAAACAGTGGCATCAGTTCCAATAGGAACATATCCAACAGTAAACATGTGATTTGTTCTACTTACTATTTCAAGATTAGCTCGTAAAACTGCATTATATAATGTACTAGAAACTTGACAAATACCACCACCATAATCATTTGTAACTTGACCATTTACATATACACCTGCAACTTTAAATCCAGCAGCAGCAGTACGTTTTCCAACACTTCCGTTAAATGAAAATTCATCTCCAGGCATTAAAACTAATCCATTTATTTTAGAACTTGCTAAGGCAACGTTAGAGGATCTATTAGCATCACTTGTAGCATAGCTTGTTGTGTAAGTTGCAAGTTTATCAGGAAAAGCTTCCATTCCAATATCATTGGTAGTTACCTTAGGATATAATGTTTTAAGAGAAATTGTATATGTATCACTTTCCCCAGTAATTAAAGCTTTAGCTTCATCAACAGAAATAGCAAAGTCTAGACCAGTAGAAGAAGGATATACTACAAAAGGATCTTTAGAAAAGTAAGCATCCTTTGCTTCTTTATATATTTCAGTATGAATTTTATCTATATTGATAGCGGATGCTTGTTTTTCAACAACTGGTATTTCAATTGTATCAGTAGAGTAATTGTTTGAAGTTAAATTTTTAGTTAGTATATCTTTTAATTTATCTATATCTATTACAAAACCATTCTTACCAGAGTGAACAACCAAATTGTTATCATCTATTTCATAACTAGGCTCATGCAAACCATCTTGAAAATTCCCTTCCATTTGAGATGTTACAGATAAGAGATTATCAGCATTGTATGAAAAAATAGCACTAATTTCCTTTTTATTAATCATAGAATTTAGTATTTCAAAATTACTTTTAAAAAGATTACCAGTTCTACCAACTAAATATGCTGAGTTTATCATTTTATCAATATCGTAACTTGCACCTACTTCCAAAAGGTGCAAAGTATAAACCTCATCATTGTGTTTTAAAACAACTTCTGTAGAAAGTCTATTGTCAGTCTCTTCAAGGATTTTATTTTTAGCTTCTTCTTTAGAAAGACCGGATAAATCAATTCCTAAAATAGAAACTCCTTTCATTATATTATTATGATTTGAGTTAGCAATAGAAAATACAGACGAAAATATTACAAGAAAAATAAAAAGTATAAAAAATAAAATAGCAAAAATTAATAACACTGTATGTTTTTTCTTAACAACAGGGGTAAATTCAGGATAATTTTCTTTTATTATTTCTTCTGCTTCTTCAATTATTTTATAATCTTCATCAGTGAAGCTATCTTCTTCTTCACCAGTATATAAAATTGAGTTCATATTTTAACATTCTCCCACTCTATTAAACACTAAAATATAAAAAAAGTAAATATTTATTTAAATATATTTTATTTTTATTTTATTTGTGATATAAGAATAATAGAATACAAAAAATGGAACAATAGTAAAAAGTTAAAAGAAAGGAAAAAAGTTATGAGTGATTTAGAAAGAAAAAGAAAATCAGGTTGGGAAAAAATAAGCGAAGATTTAGAAAGTAGGATTTTTCAATTTGCAGATGAATATATGAATTATTTAAATCAAGCTAAAACTGAAAGAGAGATTGTAGCACTTTCAGAAAAAATTGCAAGAGAAAATGGTTTTAAATCTTTAGATGAATATACAGAATTACATCCAGGAGATAAAGTTTATTTTGTTAATAGAGGAAAAAGCTTATATTTAGCAGTAATAGGAACCAAAAGTATGGAAGAAGGTATAAATATAGTTGGTGCACATGCAGATTCACCTAGACTAGATTTAAAGCCAAATCCATTAGTACAAGAAGGAGAGTTTGCTTATCTAAAAACACATTATTATGGTGGAATAAAAAAATATCAATGGACAACAATTCCTCTTGCTATACATGGTGTAATAGTAAAGGATAATGGAGAAAAGATTACAGTTTCTTTAGGAGAAAATGATAATGAACCAGTATTTACAATAACAGACTTGCTACCACATTTAGCTAAAGAGCAGGAACAAAAGAAATTATCAGAAGCAATAAATGGAGAAAATCTAGCAATAGTTGTTGGAAATAGACCTGATGATGAAGAAGAAAAAGGAAAAGACAGAGTAAAGAAAAATATTTTAAAACTATTAAATAAGAAATATGGAATAACAGAAGATGACTTTATGAGTAGTGAACTTGAAGTCGTACCAGCATTTAAAGCAAGAACATTAGGACTAGACGAAAGCTTAGTTGCCGGATATGGTCAAGATGATAAAGTTTGTGTATATACTTCATTAAGAGCAATATTAAATGTAGAAAATCCAGAAAGAACAGCAGTATGCTTATTCTCAGATAAAGAAGAAATAGGAAGCATGGGAAATACAGGAATGGAATCACATGTGTTTGATACATTTATTGCAGAATTATTAAACAAATCAAGAATAAATAGACCAAACCTTTTAGATAAAGTATTTTGCAATTCAAGAATGTTATCTGCTGATGTTGATGCAGGTTCAGATCCATTATATGCATCTGTATCAGATCCACATAATGCTGGATTAATAGGATATGGAGTGTCAATAAACAAATACACAGGAGCAAGAGGTAAGAGTGGTTCTTCAGATGCAAATGCAGAATATGTTGCATTTATTAGAAGAATATTTAATCAAAATGACATAAAATATCAACTAGCAGAACTAGGAAAAGTTGATATAGGTGGTGGCGGAACTATTGCCTATATATTAGCAAATAAGGGAGTAGATGTAATAGATTGTGGTGTACCAGTTTTATCAATGCATGCTCCTTATGAAGTAACAAGTAAGTATGATATATTTTCTGCATATATGGCATATACCACATTTTTCAAAAATTAAAATGTTACTATTTAAAGAAATAAAAATTAATCACATAAATATAGTTATTTTCGAAAAAGCCTTGGCCGCTATCAAGCGCAGCGCGAATGGAGCAGCAATCTTTAGGTTGCTTGCGTGGGCATAGCTTAAGAAAATAACTATATTTATGTTTTTAAATAATAGTTGTTAATATGTAAATTTTATGTGAAAATTGATAAAACTACTTGCCAAGAATTAATAGATAGTGATAATATAAGAAAGTAAATTCTTAGGGAAATAAGAGATTGGAGGGAATAAACTTGATAGAGGTTAAAAACGTTACAAAAAGATATGGCAAATTTGTAGCTGTAGACAATATAAGTTTTACAGTAAAAGACCACGAAATAGTTGGATTCTTGGGACCTAATGGTGCTGGAAAGTCAACAACTATGAATATGATAACAGGTTGCATAGAGCCAAGCAAAGGAAAAATTATAGTAAATGGATATGATGTTTTAAAATCACCAAAGAAAGCAAAAAAACAAATTGGTTATATGCCAGAAAGTGTACCACTATATAGTGATTTAACTGTTAGAGAATTTATAAATTATATGGCAGAACTAAAAAATGTTAAGAGAAAAGACAGAAAAGAAGAAGTTGACAAAGTAATTGAAGAAACAGGCTTAAAAGATGTCCAAAAGAAACTTATAAAAAAAATATCTAGAGGATATAAGCAAAGAGTTAGTATGGCAGGTGCCTTAATTGGTAATCCAGATATACTAATTTTAGATGAACCAACAGTAGGACTTGATCCAAGGCAAATTACAGAAATAAGAAATTTAATTAAAAAACTAGGACAAAGTCATACAGTTATATTGAGTTCTCATATTTTGCCAGAAGTTAGCCAAATATGTAAAGAAGTTATAATTATAAATAAAGGTAAGATTTTAGCTATTGATACTCCAGACAATCTTGAAAAACAAACTCAAGCTGAAAATAGCATAATGGTTACTGTTGAAGATAAACAAAATAAAATGGATAAAATGAATAAAAAAATAGCTGATATTAAAGAAATAAAATTAATAAAAGACAATGAAGATGGAACAAAACAATATTTAATAATATCTAAAAAAGATTCAGATATTAGAAAACAATTATTTGAAGAATTACCAAAAGAAAATATTACAATATTTGAATTAAAACAAATTGAAACAACATTAGAAGATGCTTTCTTAAAAGTAATTAATAGCAAAGAAGCTGAAATTGAAAAAAATAAAAAAAGCTTAGAAGAAAAAAAGGCTAAAAGAGAAGAAGAATTAAGCAAAATGACCAAGAAAGACAGAAAGAAAGCAATAAAAGAAGATAAAAAAATTGAAAAGAAAGCTAGAAAAGACGAGTTTAACAAAGAGTGGGAAAAGGAAAAAGAAATAATTAAGGAAGAAAAAGAGGAAAAGAAAAAATTAAAACAAGAGAAGAAATTATCTAAAAAACATAAAAAAACAGCAAAGAAGAATAATAAGGAAATAAAAAAGTTAAGTGCAGGTAATCAGAAAGAAACAAAAGTAGAACAAAGCAAAAAAGATAATAACAAAGAAAATAAAGTAAGTAACAATAACAAAAACAACAAACAAAAAAACACAACAAAAAAAGTAAATAAAAATAATAAAAAAGGAGGTAAAAAATAATGTTAGCAATAATAAAAAAAGAATTAAAAAACTATTTCTTATCTCCGATAGGATATGTATATATAGGAATATTTTTAATAACTTGTAGTTTATTTTTCTACTTAAATATATTTGCATATATGAGTACAGATTTCACAGGTATATTTAGCTCAAGTGTAACAGTATTAACATTTATTGTTCCTGTACTAACAATGAGAATGTTTGCAGAAGAAAGAAAGAGTGGAACAGAACAGATTTTATTGACATCACCAAGAAGTATTACACAAATAGTATTAGGTAAATTTTTTGGTGCAATAATAGTTGTAATATTATCAGCATTAGCAACCTTAATGTATTATGCAATATTAGATTTTTTTGGAGAACCACACTTAGCAACTTCACTTGTTTCAATATTAGGATTTGCTTTATTATCCATTGCATATGTTTCATTTGGAATGTTTGCATCAAGTATTACTGAAAATCAAATTGTAGCAGCTGTAATCTCAGTGGGATTTTTCTTACTTTCATGGTTTTTGCCAAATATGATACCAGCATCAAGTTCATTTTCACTAATGAATGCATTTTATAGTTCATTTATGAGTGGAACCATTGCAGCAGACGGAGTTATATTATTATTATCATTTACAGTAATGTTTATACTATTTACAATAATTGTATTACAAAAAAGAAAGCTAGTTAAATAGGAGGATAAAGAGTTGAGAAAGTTTATTAAATTGATAAAAGAAAAATGGCTTAGACAAACTAGTCTTACAATTCTATTGGTTGCAATAATACTTGTTATTTTCCTATTGGTAAATAAGATTTTTGATAATTTAAATATAGCTCCAATAGACTTTACCAAAGAAAAAGTTTACTCATTATCAGATGAATCAAAAAAAGAAATTGAAAAAGTTGAATTAAATGTAACAATGTACTTCTTTGGATATACAGAAGATTCAACTGCTGTAGTCTTAGGAAGACAATATCATGATGTGAATAATAAAATTGAAATTCAAATAATTGATGCAGAAGAAAGACCCGATTTAGCAACACAATATGGAGCAACTTCAACAGACCAATTGGTTGCAGTTTCATCAAATCAAAGATATAAGGTAATAGATGCTTCTGAAATGTATACATATGATAACTCTACTTATGAAACAATTGATATAACAGAGCAAAAATTAACAAATGCCATATTAGATGTTACAATTGCTAGAAAACCACAAGTATATTTTTTAACAGGACATGGAGAATATGGAATTGAAAACACTTCATATATGTATACATTAGCACAACAAATAACAAATGAAGTGAATGATGTAAATTCATTAGACCTATTATCATCAGATATGCCAGAAGTTTGTGATGTATTAGTTATAGTAAATCCAATACAAGACTTTACAGATTTAGAAACAGAAAAAATTGAAAATTATATAAATAATGGTGGAAATATTATATGGATGCAAAACCCTTATCTTTTTAATGAAAACACAAGTGGTTCAAATTTAGTTAATGCAAATAAAATACTTTCATTATATGGAGTTAGTTTTTCAAAGGGAATTGTTTGTGAACAATCATCTGCAAATATGTTAGCAGGAAGTCCAGAGTTAATAATTCCTGAAATGAGTTATAATAGCATTGTAAAAGATATATACACAGATGGTTCAATAGTTATGTTAGATGCAGGAAAGATAATTACAGCAGACTCAGAAGCTCTTACAAATCTTAATGTTGAAGCATCACCATTTATTCAATCATCAGAAGCATCATTCTATAGAGAAGATCCAACCTCAAGCATATATACAAAACTTGACACAGATGAAGAAGGACCATTTGTATTAGGAGAGGTATTAACAAAGAAAATAAATGATGAAAAAAGTTCAAATTTAATAGCAATATCAAATGCACTATTTGCAACAAATGCAACAATACAAATTGGAACAAGCTATGCTACACCAATAGCTTTAAGAAATAATAGAGATATATTACTAAATTCAGTAGCATATTTATCAGACAGAGAAGACACAATTAGAATAAGAAAAGATTTAGGAGTTGTAACTTATACAGCAACACAAGAACAAGATAATATAGTCAAAATAATTATATTTGGTGTGCCAGTTTTAATCATTGTTGTTGGTGTAATAATTACAATATTTAGAAAAAGAAGAAATAAATAGCAAGCAAGAAAGTGATGTTTTCTGAAAAGGAAACATCATTTTTTATAAAAAACATTGAAAAGAAAATAGAAGTGTTATAAAATAGAGTAAAATTATAAATCCAAACAAAGGAAATAAAACATGAGTGACAAAGCCATGAAAAATAAAAAAGTAAAAAAGATAATAATAATTGTATTTTTATTAATAATTGTATTAATTGCAATTACTGCCATAGGTCTATATTTAGGTAATAGTACCATAAGACTTTGGGTGGATAAGAATATTTTAAAGAAAGATATTGGTGAGGAAAATTTACCTTTTATAGAAATTGAAGAGAGTGATAATGTTTCAGTATATGCATATAGTGATTATATAGCAACTATCAGTAATAGTACATTAACTCTATACAATAGTAATGCTAATGTAGTAACAAATATGGATGTAACAGTTACCAATCCAAAATTTTATGCAAACGGAAGATATTTATTATTAGCAGACGAGGGTGGAGAGAATTTATATTTAATATATAATGACAGTATGCAATGGCATAAGCAATTAGATGGAAATATAACACAAATCACTGTAAATCAAAATGGAGCAGTTGGTGTTGTAATTACAGGTACAACGCATAAATCTATAATAATAGAGTACAACATAAATGGAAACGAAGAATTTAGAACATATCTATCAACAAGCACAGCAACTGATGTTCAAATATCAAGAGACAATAAATACTTAAGTTTTGTTGAAATAAAAACGTCAGGTACAGTTATTGAATCTTTGGTAAAAACAATTTCCATAGAAAAAGCTAAGGTCACGCCAAATGAATCAATAATATATACTTATACAACAAATACAAATACACTTATTTTAAAGATAAGATATAAAGATGATAAAATAATTACATATTGCGATAATGGAATACATATTTTTTATAATGGAAATGATGAAGAAATATTGGAAATAGATAATAAAATAAATTTTGCAGATATAAATTTAGATGGATATATATGTAGTATAAATGAGAATAAATCAGGCATTTTTAATAGTGAATATGAATTAAAGATAAAAAATGTTGAAAACAAAAAAGAACATATACATTTAATAGATAGTGCAGTTAAAAACTTATATTGCAACAATGACATGATTGCCATAAGTTTAGGAAATGAGGTTGAATTTGTAAAAACAAATGGATGGCTTGCTAAAAAATTCACTTCAATACAGAACATAAAGGATATAATAATTGGGGATAGCGTTGCAGGGATAATTTACAAAGATAAAGTAGAAATCATCACTCTGTAAGTTTATAGATAAATTATTGGGTTTATAGATAAAGCCTTGAAAATCTAAATAAAAAATAAGGATTTAAATAAAGATGATAGTCGATATAATTATTTTAATTATAATAGTGTTAGCAATTATTATAGGAAGACATAGAGGATTAACAGTTACATTGGTTAACTTTTTCTCTTTAATTATAGCTTTAGTTGTAGCATTATTATTTTATAAGCCAGTAGGAAACTTTATTATTGAAAAAACACCAATAGGAGAAAATGTAAAACAAGTAATAAAGCAAAATATTCCTATGAGTGGAGATGAAATTGAAATAAATGCAGACTCACATCTCCCAGAAGGAATGAAAGACTATATAAATGAACAAGTTGATAATGCTAATGAAACAAAAGATGAAGCAATAGAAACAATTTCAACACAATTATCTACAGAAGTAATAATGATTATTTCATTTGTAGGAATATTTTTACTAATAAGAGTTGCTCTAGTAATATTAAAAGTATTATCTAAGATTATTAATAAGTTACCAATACTAAAACAACTAGATCATTTAGGAGGAGCAATAGTAGGATTTGTAGAAGGAATTATAATTGTGTATTTTATATTTGCAGTAATATCAACAATATCACCTGTATTTGAAAATACGCAGATACTTGACCAAATAAATAGTTCATTCTTTGGAAAGATGATGTACAATAACAATATAATAGTAAATAGAATTAAAAACTTATAAAATAAGGTTGATATTTTATAAGGTATTTGTTATACTAAGTAATAATTGTAATTAGGAGAGTGAAAAAATTGAAGAAAAAGACGAATTCAAAAGAAAAAAATGAAAACAAAAAGAAAAATAGAAAAAATAAAAGACACCCTGTACGAACCGTATTTCTTGGAATTTTATTAATAATAATTGCATTTGCTGTATATTTTATGATTAAAGTGCAAAGTAATGGAGGAGGAGTTTCAGGAATACTAACTACAATTGTTGGAAGTAACAAAGATGAGATAGCGAATCTTGAAGATTTATATGTTTTATGTATGGGTAAGAGTCAAAACTTAACTGATACAATTATAGTTGTAAAATATAGTCCAAAGACACAACAAGCATCTATGTTATCAGTTCCAAGAGATAGCTTTGTTGGAACTGATGTAAATTCAGCAACACCATTTGATAAAATTAATGCTAGATATTCAATAAGTCCACAAAAAACTATTGATGCAGTAAATAAACTAACAGGACTTAATTTAAAATATTATATAACAATTGACACAGTAGCACTAAGAGAGTTAGTAGATGTAATTGGAGGAGTATACTTTGACGTCCCAATAAAGATGGATTATGATGATGGAGCACAAGATTTATATATACATCTGGAACCAGGATATCAATTATTAAATGGAGAACAAGCAGAAGGAGTTGTAAGATTTAGACATAACAACAATGGAACATCATACTCAGATGATTATGGCAATAATGACCTAGGAAGAATGAAAACACAAAGAGAATTTATAAAAACAGTAATAAGTCAAACAATGAAAGCAAGCAATATTACTAAGATAAATGAATTTGTTGATATAGCTAAGGAAAGATTAGAAACAAACTTATCTTGGGATGTAATAAAAAAATATATACCAGCTTTAGTAAACTTTAATATAGAAAATTTAAGATCAGATGCATTACCAGGAGCACCAGCATATTATAATGGAGTATCTATATTTTTAGTAAATACTACAAAGGCAAAAGAAACAGTTAATGAATTATTCTTAATGACACCAGAAGAACTTGAAGGTGAAGGAAACACAGTATCAAACGAAATAGTAACACCAGAAGTAACAAAACCAAAATCACAAATTAAAATAGAGATATTAAATGGAACAGGTTCATCTGGTAAGCTAACAACAGCAGTTACACAATTACAAAACTTAGGCTACAAGATAACTTCAAAAGGAACAACAAATGTAACAAAAACAACTCTTATAATAGACAGAAACAACAATAGTACGGAAGATAGAAATGCAATAAAATCATTACTTTGCACAGGAACAATTCAAACTGGATTAAGCAGTGAAAATGTTGATTTTACTATTATATTAGGACAGGATTATTAAAAAGGCTGGGGTTAAGCTAAGAAAGAAGTCATATGTCAAGGCTACTCTAATAGAAAAATATAATGTGAAGTCTATTTTAATAGATAATTAAATTTATAAAGTAAAAAATAGTGGGGCAATTTATTAAAGATGCACCCACTTTTTTATTTTGATAAATTAAAATTTATATTTGCATAAAAGCAAATTTTCTTAAATAGAAAATTAAAAAATATAAAGTTCTAAACTACTTTTTCTTTTCACTCAATAATATTACAAATAATAATAAAACTACAAATGTACCAATTATACCAATTAAAAGATTAGTATTATCCCCAGAATAAACATCATGAGCAGCAATTAAATCAGAAGTATATTCTTTACCATTATATGTATAGGTAATACTTCCAACAACTTCACCTTTACCAATAGGAGCCAAAAACTTAGTAAATTTAATATTAGGAGTTATATCAATAACTTCACCTTTAGAAACCAAAGCCTTTAAATCATCTTTTACAATTAAGTCTAAAGATTTAGTATTTTTTTCACCATTTATTATGCTAACAGTTCTTGCAATATCACCACTAGAAGCTAAATTTGTATAAAAATAATTATCAAAACCATAGTTGAATAATCTTATACAATCAGATTCTCTCGTGAAATCATATTGTTCAGATGTAGCAGAATAACTTGAAAATTCAGATTTAAGAATTACAACAATTAAATCAACATCATTTTTTGAAGCAGTAGCAACAATACAATATCCTGCAGGATCAGTATATCCAGTTTTCATTCCATTAGCATATTCATAATAAGTTTTCCTTCCACTATAAAGCAAAGAATTAGTACATTTACATGAACGAGTTTCACCAGTGTATACATCTGTATTAGGCAAAGAATATTCCATTGTATTGACTATACTCATAAGTGCTATATTCTTATATGCGTATTTAGCAATTAAAGCTAAATCATAAGCAGTAGAGTAATGATTTTCATTATGAATACCATTTGGATTTACAAAATTAGTTGATGTACAACCTATTTCTCTTGCCTTAGCATTCATCATATCAGAAAATTTTTGAATACTCTCATTAAATTTCGTTTTAGCTTCTTGTGAAGAATCTGTCAAATAATTGTTTCCACCATTTGCAATATATTCTGCTAAAACAAAAGCAGCATCGTTAGCTGAACCAATCATCAATGCATATACTAAATCTTGTACACTTAAAGATTCTCCTGGAACAAGATTAGCAATAGAATAAGTAGCAGGCACACTATGAATAGCATAATAACTTACATTTACCATATCTGAAAAATTACAATTATCTAAAACTAATAAACATGTTATTATCTTAGTTGTACTCGCTGGATACATTTTTTCATAAGCATTTTTACTATAAAGTATTTTTCCAGAGTTTTCTTCCATAAGAATTGCACTTGGTGCATAAACATCTACATTTGCAGTAATATCACCTGTTGGTAAGTCCACTGATTGTGCATCAGGCATATCTATACTAGGTAAACCAACTGATTGAGCAGCAGCTATTTTTTTAGCAGACAAAGAAGTTATACTATCAGATGAACTAATTGACTGAGTAGCAGTTGCAATAGAGTCAGATGCATTCTGGGTAGTAGTCGCTAAGCATAAATCATAAGCGTTAAAAACAAATGAAAAAGTTATTAAAATAGTAATAAATTTATTAAATAATTTCAATTTATGTCTCCTTATATTTTAACAAATGTTATTAATAAAAATTTCAAACATAATATTACCAATAAATTAGAAATAAATCAAGCTAAACAAGAATATTAGGTAAAAATAACTATATTTATATTAGAAAGCTGTGAATAATAAGAAGAAAGGAGTTAAAAAATGTTAGATAATATAACAAGTAAATTAAAAAATTTAAACAATAAACAAAAGATAATAGTAGTAATTATAGGGTTAGTATTAATAATTTTAGGATTTTTATTTCTATATAAAACATTTTACTCAGAAGAGCCTGAAATTATCATAGAAAATGAAATAAATGAAGAAAACAAAGTAGAGGAAAACATAGAAACAGAAAGCAAAATAGGAATATTTGAAAGTAAGAAAACAGTTACAGTTCATGTGATTGGAGAAGTAAATACACCAGGAGTCGTAACACTAGAAGAAGGAGCAAGAATAATTGATGCAATAAATGCAGCCGGAGGGAAAACAGAAGAAGCGGACTTATCTAAAATAAATTTAGCATATGTAGTTGAAGATGGCGTTCAGATATATGTTCCAAGTATAACTGAAGTCGCAAATGTAGGAGAAAATGAAAAAAATAGCTATATTAGAGAAGATGCAGGAGAAGGAATAATAATATCAACAGCAACTCAAGAAGAAGGAGAAGAAAAGCAAACTAAAGTAAATATAAACACAGCTAATCTAGAAAAATTACAAACATTACCCGGAATAGGAGAAAGCACAGCAAGAAAAATAATTGAATATAGAGAACAAAATGGAAAGTTTCAAACTATAGAAGATATAAAAAATGTAACAGGAATAGGAGACAGTAAATTCAATAGTTTAAAAGATTTAATTGTAGTGTAAGTGATTTTTTGACATGATAAAAATTATCGTCAAGTGAAAAGTTAAATGCAATTCTTTAAAATAAAAATTATGTGAGAGACTACTATGGACAATTATTAGATTATATATTATAATTTTTCAAAATATAAAAAAGGAATAAATATAATAAAATAAAAGTTCTAGTAAACTAGAACTTAATTCACCTAAGTGAAACCAAAATTAATTGGCATTTAAGGTTAAACCTTATTTTAACTCATTATGCTATTTTAGATAGTAATTTAATAGCAAAATAAATGTATCATTAAAAAGGAGAAAAGTCAACATGTTAAAGGAGATAAGCTATAACATAGGACTAGATATTGGTGTAGCTTCTGATGGATGGTCAGTAACAGATGAAGAAGGAACACTATTAAAAAGAAATGGAAAAAATATGTGGGGTTCAAGAATCTTTGAAGAAGCTGATACAGCAAAAGAAAGAAGAATACTAAGAGAAGAAAAAAGAAGATTAAATAGAAGAAAAGAAAGAATAAATATTTTACAAAGCTTACTTCAAAATGATATCGAAAAAGAATATCCTAACTTTATTCCAATGTTAAGAGAATCATCATTAGACTTTGAAGATAAATTAATTTCAGAAAAAATAGATGGTGTAAAATATAACTTATTTGCAGACGAGAAATATACAGATAAGAATTACTATAATAAATATCCAACAATTTATCATTTAAGAAAACATCTAGTTGAATCTACCGAAAAAGAAGACATAAGATTAGTTTATCTAGCATTACATCATATAATAAAATATAGAGGAAACTTTTTGTATGAAGGAAACATAGCTGAAAACACTTCTGAAATAAAAGAAAGGCTTGAAGTAGTAATAAATTTTTTAAAAGAAAATGGAATTCCACTAAATAGCAATGTAAGTGATATAATAGAAATTTTAAAAAGAAAAAACTTATCTAAAAGTAATAAAAAAGATGAGCTTATCAGTCAGTTTTCATATGAAGGTGATTGTAAACAATCATTGATAAATATAATAAATTCTATTTTAGGTTATTCATTTGATATAACTAAGATATTTGATATAGAAATAGATAAGTCAAAATTATCATTCACAAGTCAAATAGAAAATGAAGAAGAAATAAAAAATATTTTACAAGAAGATGAACTATATATTTATGATAGTTTGAATGTAATATATAGCTGGTATATATTACAAGATATACTAGGCGGGGAAGATTTTATTTCTAATGCATTTATAAAAAAATATGATAAGTATAACACTGATTTAAGAAAATTAAAAAGTATTTACAAAAAATATTTTCCAAATGAATATAAAGATATGTTTAGAAAAGTTGGACCAGACAACTATGTAGCATACAACGGGAAGACAAATGGAAAAACATGTAAAAAGTGTAAACCGGAAGAGTTTTTTAATACTCTAAAGAAAAAAATAGAAAAACTTCCCGATGAATGTCAAGAAAAACAAGGCATACTTGATGAAATAAAAGATGATAATTTTTTATGCAAAATAAACGTTACAGATAATGAAGCTATTCCAAATCAATTACATAAAATAGAATTAGAAAAAATTTTAACAAATCAATCTAAATACTATCCTACTATAAAAGATAATAAAGAAAATATACTTAAACTTTTTTCATTTAGAATACCTTATTATGTTGGACCTCTAAGCAAAAAAGCAGGAGAATGGTCATGGATTATTAGAAAATCAGATGATAAAATAAGACCATGGAATTTTGAAAATGTAGTTGATGAAGATGCAACTGCAGAAGAATTCATAAAGAGAATGACAAATAAATGTACATATATTTTAAATGAAGATGTTATGCCAAAATCATCTTTATTATATTCAGAATATTGTGTTTTAAATGAACTAAATAACATTAGAGTAAGTAATAGACATTTAACAAAAAATACAAAAAGAAAAATTATAGAAATGCTATTCAGGAAAAATAAAAAAGTTACTATTTATAAACTTAAAGAATATTTAAAAAAAGAAAATTTTAAAAAGAAAAATAAAAAATACATATCCAAATCTTACTAATGAACAAATAAGCCAATTGTGCAAGTTAAGATATAAAGGTTGGTCAAGGCTATCTAAAAAATTATTGATTGGATTAAAGTCAAATGATAATGAAACAATTATGGATAAGTTATATAATACATCATTAAACTTTATGCAAATAATAAATGAAAAAGAATTTGGATTCGATAAAAAATTAGAAGAACTTATGCCTAAACCAGATAGTAATAAGATAAAATACTCAGATGTAGATGAAATACCAACATCTCCAGCAAATAAAAGAGCTATATGGCAATCTTTATGTGTTGTAAATGAAATAGTAAAAATAATGGGAAACAATCCTAAAAATATTTATATTGAATTTGCAAGAAATGAAGATGAAAAAGTTATGAAAGACAACAGAATAAAGCAACTAATAAAAAAATATGAAACAATAGAAAATCAATTAAAACTTTATGATCCAAAAGTATATAATGAATTAAAGAAACAACAAAATGACAAAACTTTAAATGAAAAAAAGTATTTATACTATATACAAAATGGTAAATGTTTATATAGTGGACAACCTCTTGATATTGATAAATTAAACTTATATGAAGTTGATCATATTATTCCTCAATCATATAAAAAAGATGACAGTATTGATAATAAAGCATTAGTTATAAAATCAGAAAATCAAAGAAAAAAAGACAATCAATTATAAAGATTGCTATATTAGTAGAATGTTAACAGAAGGAACAGGAGAATTTTATAATCAAACATTATATAGTCCAAAAGATAAACCAGTAATTTCACTAAAAGAAAATAAGCCGGCAAATAAATATGGAGGGTATTCTAATGAAAATATGGCATATTTCATAATATATTCATATGTAAACAAGAAAAATATTAGAGAATATGTAATGACAGGAATACCAATTAAAATTTCTTATGATATAAAAAACAATAAAGAAAAAGTTGAAAACTACATAATAAAAAAAGAATTAAAAAATATAGAATACAGTGATTTTAAAATAGTAAAAAATCATATTCTAAAAAATCAACAATATTTAGATGAAAATAATGAGCCAATGAGATTATGTAGCCATAAAGAAATAAGAGCAGATAAAGAGTTAATTGTAAATCAAGAAATGAACGAGTTGATATATTTTGTATATCTAGATGAAAGTAAGCTTAAAGATGAACAAAAAGAAAAATTAGAAAATGGTTATATAAAGCTATTCAACTACTTATTAGAAAAATTAGAAAAAGAATATAAAATTTTTTCAAATATTCATAAAAAGATATTAGACAATTATAAAAAGTTTGAAGAGCTGAGTGATGTTGATAAAAAATTGACTATAAAAGGAATGATAAGCTTAATGAAAACTGGACAAGGAAATTTAAAAGCAGTGGGACTAAGTGATAGAGAAGGAAGAATGAATAGACAAACATTTAAAACAGACAGACTTCTTAAAATGACATTTGTAGACAAGTCTGTTACAGGCATGTATGAAAGGAGGTATAAATTAACAATGTAAAATAAATTATGTAGAAGGTTATGAATTAATACAACACTTAGAGATTAGCTTTGAAATAATGTTTTTTAAGATAGAAATAAAGTTTCCAAGGAAAACTGTTCAATGATATGATTGTTTTAGAATTATGTTATTTTAGGTAGTAATAAAACAATTTATTAATAGAATTTCAGTAAAAAAAGAGTTTTAGAATAATATTATTTTAGATAGTAATAAAAAGCATTTCTAATACTGGAGCGCAGTTTTAGAATTATGTTATTTAGATAGTAATGAAACAAAAAGCTTGTAAAGTAGCTTATTTTGGTGCTTTAGAGTTATGTTATTTTAGATAGTAATAAAATATGTCAATAAATATTGATTAAATTTTGTTGATAAATAAAAATTATTATTGATAAAATTTTACTAAATTGTATTATTTATTAATAAATATATGGAGGTAACTATGGATTTAAAAGAAATAAGAGATAAATCAATGAAAATGTTATCAAATTTTGTGGATGAGATAGGTCTTAATTGAGAATTTTATGTTTCTGAATGTAATTGCCCTATGGCATGGGAAAAGCCCGGATTTAATACTTATGGAGAATTTGTATCTCATGGTTCTAAAAGATTAGAAGGAATATTACAAAAATTGATACCTCAAAAGAAACAATGAATAGCTATAAAAATATAATTTCAAAGGAATTAGAAAATATGAATTTTGCACAGGAAGAAAGAAATTCTAAAATGGAAAAACAAAAAAATGTTGATGAAGCTCTTGTTGGACTTATGGCTTTATTATCATATAAATTATATAGAGATAAAGAAAAAGGAAAAAAACAGATATATGGAGTGCAATAGAACAAACAAGGCATGATTTCCATGAAGAAGATGATATACGAATTATCTTAAAACACTAAGATTTCGAATTATTTAATTGGATGCTAGAACCTATTTCATATTTTCAAGTAGATACTCATTATGATTTTTTTGCTCAGTATACTAAAGAAGATCAATCACTATTACAAGAATTTTACGAATCTGCTAAATCAGATATAGATGACATTTTAGAAATTTCAGAAACAAATGAAATTGGTATGAAAGAAGTTGCAACATCACAAACTGCTATTGAAGAATTACCAAATAGCTTTCAAGATATAAGAAAAGCTCAAAATCGTAAAAAAGATGAAACTGAAAGAGAATAGGTGATAATAGTATGGTAACTAAAGAATTAAGTGAAGCTGCTGTAGAAATAAATTCAATTTTTGAAAATATGTCAATAGATTTATTAAGTAAAATTCCAAAAAACTTTAGAAATTTTTTTATTGAAATAGCATCCGAAAATTATAAATTTGAATACAACAAAACAGTGAGCTTAAATGAACAAAAATTATTACCCAAAACAAAAGAAATTTTAGCACTTATCTATAGGGACTATTTATGTAATGAACTAGAAAAAGAAAGATACAATAAAGAAATACTATTAAGAACAGAAAAAAAAGAAAAATATGAACCTAATAATTTTTTTAAAACTAAAATAACTGAAAATAAATTGTTCTAATATTAATGTTTTAACAATTGAATAAAAAAACATCATTATAAAAAAAATAATTAAAAAACATATTAAAAAAACAAAAGTCGGCTTCACATTCGTGAATGCTGACTTTTGTTTTTACCAATAATCACCCTCTTTTTTTAATACATGCCGCTCTTATTTTTTGACTTCCTTGCTCTAACTTCTGCAAGAGTTTCCACGTCATCCCAGACAAATTGAGCCAGGCTCAATTTTGCATTGTTGATTTCAGCAGCTGTGAAAGTTTTACGAGGTGGACACTCTTCGTAATGTAAGCAGTTGACTACTACAAACGAATCATGCTTTGTGTTAAAAGTTTCATAACCTTTTGTAATCCAAGGATATCTCTCGATATTGTTGGAACGGTTTCTAACCTTTTCACACCCTCCTTCTTCATCACTAGCTGCCGAAAGTTGATGACATTCATGCCCTGCAACAGCACACTTATGTGTACCAAGGATAGTCGAAGAAACAAAACTTATATCATCTGGAATCGTAGCGTAGTAAAACTTACCACTAACTTTGAGTACAAAGGAAGAAACTCCTTTCCTTCTGTAATCAGCCAATGCTTCTGGTGTAACTTCCGTCAAAGGAAAGTTCAAAGGCTCTACCTTTTCATCAATCTGTTCCTTGGAAACAAGCCTGAATGGCTGATTAGTTTTCGGATTAAGTTCCCTAACTACTTCAAATGTTGTTAAAACTCTTTCTGCCCGAAGAGTTTCAACTCCTTCCAAGACAATGTTTTTAGTTACTGTCAAAATTTCTTTACATGTCTTGAATTTTTTTTCGGTTTTAGGTGTAGTTGCATTCACCATATTAAAATCCTCCTTATTGGTTATTGGCGAGATGAATCATCTCCATTTCAATGTGCAAAGTACGCAAATACTCTCAATATATTATAGCATTTTATGTAGATTTTGTCAAATTTAACTTTCTCATGGTATGAGTTTTTTTGTTGGGGTTTTCCTTAGATTTCAATATTTCAGCACTAATATATTTTTGATTTAACTTTCTTCGATTTTAACTGTTATTAGTTTACTATATCTTTTTATTTTTGGCAACTTTAATAAGCCAATACATCAAAAATTATAAAATTTTGTTTAACATGTTGACTTTTTGGGCATATAATAGTATAATAAAACTTGTTAAACATCGCGGGGTGGAGCAGTTGGCAGCTCGTCGGGCTCATAACCCGAAGGTCGTAAGTTCGAGTCTTACCCCCGCAACCATAAATTTTATTAGAGTCGCAAGAGATTGTAGGCTCTTATTTTTTGTGCCTAATAAGTTACATAAAAAATAATGGGCACGTTATGGGCACAGATATATGTAAAAAGGTATTTAGTAAACCTTGAATTTTCGGTATTTTTAGTATATTTGATAAAAATTCTAAAATAAACAAATAGTTTCTGCTTAAAAAATAAAAATGTAAAAAAATTATAAAATAAAAATTGATAAGATTAAGCAGAAACTATAATGTCTTGATATTTTCTTCTTATATATTTTTTACTCATAGAATTTTATCCTTTCATTTTTTATTTGTAAATATATGTGAAAAGCCTTTTAATTGGCTTTAAAATATTTTTTAGTATCTTCTCGATAAAGAAGATTATCAAGTTTTTCTGATGCTTCTCTATCCATTTTTGCAAAAGAGTGAGCATAGAAATTTAAAGTTGTTGATGTTTGAGCATGTCCTAATCTATTACTAACAGTTCGGACATCTAAACCTTGTGAAATTAACAAAGTTGCATGCGTATGGCGTAAGCCATGAAATGTAATATGCGGCAAATTTTTCTCTTCTAGAAATTGCCTAAACCATTTTGTTATTGTATCAGGATGCATAGGAGCACCATTCCATTGAACAAACAACCTATTTGTTTCAATCCATTTATCTCCTAATTTAAATTTACATTCTAATTGTTTTCTTTTGTATTCTTTTAGCAATTTTGTAATTGATTCAGGAATGCTAAGTATCCTGTTTGATGTTTCTGTCTTTGGATCTTTTGTGTATATGCCAATAGAAGAAACATATTGGCTAGCTTGCCTAACTGCAACTGAAGAATTTTTAAAATCAATGTCTTGCCATTCTAAGCCTAACACTTCACCACGTCTTAAACCAGTAAAAATTGTCAGAAGAATGATAACACGAAATTTTAATTCTTCGCCTTCCAATGCTTTAATTAATGCAATTGTTTGAGCATCATCATAGAAATTAATGTTGGGCTTTCTTGCTTTAGGTGGTCTTACTCTAGATGCAGGATTATAAGGAATCATCTGCCAATATACAGCTTGTTGTAACATTGAATGTAAAAGTCTATGATGTTCTAGTACCGTTTTTGAAGATAGCTTATAAGTAGAGTTCTTTCTAATATAAGTAGAATTGCTAAGCTCTTGATACAAATACATTAATTGCATAGGTTGAATCTTGTCTAAATACATGTTGCCGAGATAGGGGAGAATTCTAGATTTTAGCATACTTTTATATCTTTCATAAGTTTTTGGAGATAAATTTGGAATAGCATAATTGTTAATCCAAAAATCAGCATAATCTCTAAAACGCATTTTCTTTGAAGACAAAGCTTGTCCTGTTTCTATTTCTGATATAAATAGAGCTAGTTCTTTTTGAGCTTCTGTTTTACTTTTAGTTTGAATTGTCTTTTTATAGATAATTCTTTTTCCATTACCTGTATAACCTCCAGAAACCCTTAATCTGTATGAATTCTCTCCTCGCTTTTCAATATTTCCTACCACACAATCATCACCTCCTTTCCATGTGGCAGAAAAAATATTAATTAAGAAATAATATTTGTCCATTTGCTTGATTTAATAAGTCAAATAATTTTTTACTAATACTATATGTAATGATATATTTTTCATCATCTTTTCTAATATCTCCATATATAGTACCTACTGGGGAGTTATTAATTCCTAATTTAGCATATTCTTGAATTATTAATTGAGTATTAATTAATTTAGAAATAGATAATTTAATATCATCTCCTATTTCTTTATATAGAATATCTAGTCTTTCTTTATTATCATCTTTATTTGAAAGATATTTGTATATTTTATAAAAGTTATCTAAGTCATAGTCATTTAAAACATGTAATGCATCAATAATAATTATATTTTCAGGGGACATCTCTATCTGTTTTAATAAAATTTCACCAACAATAATAGCCAATAACTCAGTACACTTTAATGAATTTGCTGTTAGTGATTTACGAATAGTGTTATATACAAATTCAAGATTCTTTTTTTTAGATAAATAGTCATCTAAATTTTGTTTTGATGCATAATCTAAAGCTTCTTTATTGTTGATTTTCATTGCTAATCCCTTAATAAATTTTCTAAAAATTATTTGCTGAAAAGAATTATATGCTTTAACTACAAATCCTAGAACTTTTGAAGATTTTGTAATTATTTCTCCCCAATCCTCGAAAGAAGTATCAATAATTTCAAACTCATCTATATTGATGTTTGTATTTTTTAGCCAATTTACTAAGTTGGTTAAAAACTCTTTTAAAGGAACTAAAGCATTTTGATCCATTTATTTTATACCTCCTTTACAACTATCACAAATATGATTTAATTTTGGATTATCTTTAACTGTTGATAAGAAAAACTTACCACACTTGCTACATTGATAAGGATAATAACCATTAATATAATCCTCAAGTAATTCATAATACATATATGAAAGTAGAGAGGTAAAAGTAATTTTTCTTTTATAGTTATTATCATAATAAAAATTAATATCTCTTAACTTTTCATTGATTCGAGAAATAAATATTTTATCATAAAGTAAGAATGTAGATATTAAAGTTTTCATTTCAGTAGCAAAGAATTCAATATCATGAATCGTTTCACAATACCCCATTAGAGAATTCTTTTTCATATAATTTTTTTCTTCTTTAGATAAACAAAATAGATCAGGATTAGATAACAATAAATTTGTAGCAAAAGATAATGTTGATATATTAAACTCTTCATTTATTTTGTATATCCCAAGACATTGTTTGTTGAACATAGAATAATTTACATATTTATCATTATATTCTGTGTTTCCTAAAAATCCAAGCTCAGAAAAAAATTCATAACATTTTTCAAAATGTGTACTATTATCTGGTGCACATTCTAATAACTTTAAATATATTCTAGAGTATTTATTTTTTAACTCTGACAAATTATAAAATTCTATATCAGTATCTTGAGCTAAAGCATATATACCAAATTTGTTATTCTTGTAAGGTATAGGATTCTTAATTCTAACCCAATAATAAGTTTCTTGTTTTTTATCTGAGTTAATTTCATAATCATCAGTTCGTCCAGTTAAATAATCTACTGTAACATGAAAATAATCAGCTAATTTTATTAACATATTGAAACCAGGATAAACATTCTTATTCTCATAATTAGATAATGTGGCACGTCTTTCATGCAAACTATCTGCAAGCTGTGCTTGAGTAATTCCTACAGATTTACGCAACTCTTTTAAGCGATTTCCAAAATCAAACTTTTCCATTTTATTAAATTCTCCTATCAATTTAATAAAATTATTATACAAAATAAATTACTATTTGTAAACATTAAAACAAAAAATTTTACACAAATCTCAATAAAAGTATTTACAAATTCAGAATTATATTATATTATGTACGCATAATGAGAAAAAGAAAGGAGGTGATTGTATGAAAATTGAGAATTTTGATGAAAATCTAAAATTAAAAAAGGTTTTAGATTCAACAGAAGCAGCTAAATATCTTGGTATTTCTTATTGGTTAATTCGCAAATTGGTAAGAGAAAAGAAAATACCATATTTTAAAATTGGATCAAAATCACTTTTTACAAAAGAAATTCTAGATGAATATATTAATGATAGTCTAGAAAAGCCAAACTCAGAAGAAAAAGAGAAGAAATATAGTTTCAAAGATTTCTAAAAAGTTAAACACTAGAATAACAAATGAAAAAATTATTGATTAAAGTTTAGTAGATAATTTATAAAAATATTTATACTATCCACAAATGGTAATAAAATGTGGAAAAATCTATTTTAAAATTCTATAATACAAAGATTGTGTAAAAAATTCGATAGAGAAAAAGTGCAAAAAGATATGATTATAGAGTTAAATAATTTTGAAAACAATGTAGCTATTTAATAGTGAAGGATATAAAAATAATGGATATAAAAGAGAATAGCTAGAAAGGAGGAAATGTGTTAGAAAGAAAAATTGCAGTCTATGATAAGCAAAACTTTAAAAAGAAATTGATTGAATTTACAAAAGTAGCAAAAGAATGTATGCAAAATGATTTAAATGAGGAAAACATTTATGAAGTTTTATATACAACTGAGCTTTTTAGAAATTCAATATATAAATGTTTAAAGTTTAAAATGCCATCTATTTTAGAAAGTTCAAGAAAGCAAGATGAGATTAGTAAATTTGAAAGTGAATATTCAGATGATATATTGAAAATTAAAATCTATGAATTGTTGCCACCAGTTAGAACACCTTATAATAATAGGCGATTAGAGAAAACATGTCAAACAGTAGCAGAAAAATATAAGGGATTGTTTGAAAACAAAGAAGTTATTATAAGAGTTCAAGTAAGTATGCCAAGAGATAATTGGGATATAGATAACAGAGATTTAAGATATATATTCAATGGATTTGTTTATGGAAAACTAATTACAGATGATAATATAAAATTTGTAAGTTACATGTTAGAAGGAATAAATGACAAAGAAAATTATATCAAAATTTTTGTTTCTGAAAAAAGTAATATAAAAAATGTAAGCATTCTAAACCCAGAAAATTATTTTAAGAAAGTGTGATTGTTTATATAAGGTAAAAATATTCACACAGTCACACTTTTTATAAAATCGAATAATCACACTTTTAAAAGTATAAAAAGATATTGAAATATCAACAAAAAATAGAAGAATTTTTTATAAAAATTGTACATAGGTAGGGATATTAGTGGAGAGAAAGGATGTAATTACATGTATGGGCGAATGGAGGCACAAGATGTTAATCTTGTGCTTTCATTCGCATAAGGAAAAGAGATTAGATAGAGATTAAAATAAAAAAAAGGAGGAAGGTGATTTAAGTGGAAAAAGAAAAAAAGATATGTTTAAGAGATAGAGATGTAGAATTATTATTTTTTCTATCAGATTATAGTGTTATTTCTAATGAAAATGTAAAACTAATATATAAATCAGAATATTACTATAAAAATAGATTAGCAAGCTTAGCTAAAGGAGATATGATAGAACGATTATATGGAAAAGTAATACTAGGAACAAAAGGAAAAAGATTTTTAAAAGAAATAGGATTTGGATATAGAAATGTAAATAGAGATGAAAGATATAAAGAAAGAATGGAGAGAGTTAGTGATATTGCATGTAAATTTAAAGATTGTGACTGGAGCTTTGAGCCTAGTTGGAAATGTGAGATAAATACTTACACAAAAAGAGGAAATAGATTTATAGGAATAGCATCAAGAAGAGAAAGATTTTTTGGTGAAGATACAGAAGAATTTAATAAAATAGCTTATTTAGTTTATTATTTGCATAAAAATATTACCTCAAGAGAACTAAAATATATAGATAAGGAAATAGATAGAAATAAAAGTAATTTTAAAGGAATAATTGTTTTTACAGAAAATGAAGAATATCTATATAAACCAAAATTTGATAAAATTAATTATGAAGAAAATTATATAATACCATACAATCAAGAAACATGGAAAGTATTTAAACTGATAAACGATCAAACTTTTATGAATCAGAAAGTATATGAAATTTTTGGAGATAAATTAATTTCATTAAGAGAAAAAAGTTTTGGAGACAAATATTACTATAAAGAAAATAATGACTATATTTATGTGTATTATATGCCATTTGCTAATTTTAACTTGATGAATTATCTTAACTATGCATCAGAAGAAAAACTATTATTTCCTGGAGATAAAGTTAAAGTAGTATGCTTAGAAAACTGTGTTGAGTATGCTAGAAAATATTTGAATGAAGAAGTAGAAATAATAAGTATAAACATAAAATAGACTAAATTCGTCAAAATAATTCAAAATAATGGAATATTATTGTTTAAATATATTTTTTATGATATAACTATTTATAGTAAAAATTAGGAGGAAAAATGAAAGAAGAAGATTTAAAAGAATTAGAAAAGAAATTGTGGGAAGCAGCAGATAAAATGAGAGGGGCTGTACCAGTATCAAGTTATAAATTTATAGTTTTAGGATTAATTTTTCTAAAATATATTTCAGATTCATTTGAAGAAAGATATCAACAATTAGTAGCTGATGGAGATGACATGGAAGAAGACAGAGATTCATATACAATGTACAATATTTTCTATGTTCCAGCTAAAGCAAGGTGGGAGTATTTAAATGCTCATTCTAAAGATAATAATATAGGACAACTTATTGATGAAGCATTAGATGAAATTGAAAAAGAAAACCCTACATTAAAAGGTGTTTTAATCAAAGAATATAATAGTCCTGATTATAGAAATGTAAATCTTGGTGAATTGATAGATTTATTTACTAATATAAAAATAGGAAGTAAAGAAGCACAAGATAAAGATATCTTAGGTAGAATATATGAATACTTTTTAGGAGAATTTGCATCAAGTGAATTACAAAAAGGAGGAGAATTCTATACACCTGCTTGTTTAGTTAGAACTATGGTTGAAATGATAGAACCATACAAGGGAAGAGTTTATGATCCAGCTTGTGGTTCAGGAGGAATGTTTGTTCAAAGCACAAAATTTATACAAAGACATCAAGGTGAGGTTAGAGATATTTCTATATATGGTCAAGAAAAGAATCCAACTACATGGAAATTAGCAAAAATGAATTTAGCAATTAGAGGGTTAGATGGTGATTTAGGAAAATTTGCTGATGACACTTTCCAAAATGACTTGCATAAAGGATTGAAAGCAGATTTTGTTTTAGCAAATCCACCATTTAATATTAGTGATTGGGGACAAGAAAAATTATTACAAGATCCAAGATGGAGATATGGAATACCACCAAAAGGAAATGCAAACTATGCATGGCTTCAGCATATGATTGATAAATTGTCTATGAAAGGAAAGGCAGCAATAATATTAGCAAATGGAGCACTATCTTCTGATACATCTGGAGAAGGAGAAATTAGAAAAAATATATTAGAAGCAGATTTAGTTGATTGTATTTTATCTATGCCTTCAAATCTATTCTATACAGTTACTATTCCTTGTAGTATATGGATATTAAATAGAGATAAAAAGCAAAAAGGAAAAACTTTATTTTTAGATGCAAGAAATTTAGGAACAATGGTTACAAGAAAGTTAAGAGAATTATCAGAAGAAGATATAGAAAAGATTTCAAGTACATATCATAACTTTGTAAATGATAATGATTATGAAGATGTAGCTGGATTTTGCAAATCTTCTACAATAGAAGAAATAAAAGAAAATAATTACGTATTAACACCAGGAAGATATGTAGGAACAGAAGAACAACAAGATGATGGAATTCCATTTGAGGAAAAAATGAAAAATATAACATCAGAATTAAAAGTACAATTTGAAGAGTCTCACAAGTTAGAAGAAGAAATTAAAAAGAACTTGGAGGCTATTGGATATGAAATTTGATTTAAATAAAATTATAGAAAAGTATGGAATAATAAAAGTATTATTAATATTAATAATTTCATTTATTATATTTACATTTATTCCAGATGTTTTTATCAGTTATATTGGAAGTAAGATTAATAATGATGAAAATATAAAAAAAATTATTGCATATATAATTGTTTTTATTATCACATTTTTATTGGAAGAATGTTTTTTACCAGTTGTAAAAAAAATTTATACATATTTTAAAAAGAAAAAAACAATACTAAAACTTAATAAAAAATGTAAAGAAGTTTTAAGTTCTTTTTATGATAGCGATATAGGAAAATATAATAAAATAGTTGAATTAGAGGAAAAAAATAAATACATAGATTACTTAATAGATGTTGGTATAGTAGAACAAATTATTCCTATGATAATTATTAGAACTTCACCAAAAAAATATAAAGTATCAGATGAATATAAAAATATGTTAAATAAAATGATAAATAAAGGTTAATAATTTATTATCTTGGAGAAATAGTTTGAAAGAATTAGTAAGAAAATTAAAACCAAAATAATAAAAAAGGGCATAGTTCCCCCTTACCCCCAGAAA
>CANQLO010000026.1 GCA_947624715.1 uncultured Clostridia bacterium | reverse complement strand
ATAGAATATTATACTGTTAAAAGTGGTGATAATCTTACTAAAATTGCTAGTAAATATGGAACTACAGTTAATCAATTAGTTGCTTGGAATAATATTAAGAATCCTAATCTAATTTATGCAGGGCAAAAGTTAAGAGTAAAATAAAAGAGCTTAGAGTAAAATCTGGGCTCTTTTTTCGTTGACAAAAATTAAAATATTTATTATAATCTAATTACTTCAAATGAATTGTATTATTCATACAAGGAAGATGAAGTATTGCAGTGCTGATTATTCAGCAAGTTGCATTAACCAAAAAAGAGTAGTTGTCTGCGTTGGCAGACTATAAGCTACTCTTTTTCTATTTCATCTTAAATTTTACCCCTTATTTACCCCTTAAATTTTAAAATTATTTTATTTTTATTTCTTTATAATTATTTATATTTCTTTATTTTTCAATCATTTTATAATTTTTTCTTATCAAATAATGATAATGATTATTTCTCCTTTCTTGCACCAATAAAAATGAAACCGTTGATATATAAAGGTTTTAGAAATAAAAAAGAGGTTTACCTCTTATTTACCTCTTATTTTTTCATATTTTTATTTTTTATTAGGTTATTAATAGCATTTACTGTAATGCTTTTTTTGTCTGGAAACATATGATAATAAGTATTTTCAACTGTTTCAACTGTATCTCTTAATCGTTTCGCAACATCACGACTATCACATCCTAAGTTAATCAATAAAGATGCACAACTATGACGGAATCCATGTGGAGTAATTCTTTTAACGTTAGATTTCTTTATATATTTTTCTAGTTTTCTTGAAAATGTAGTAGGAGCAATAGGAGTTACATTTCCAAAAATAAACATTTTTTCATTAAAATTGTATATTTTTTCTTCCTTTTTTCTATGTTCCTTTAGCAATTCTATTGTATTATCATCTAAGTCCACAAAATCAATTGATTTTTTTGTTTTAGGTTTTACAATGTGTTGCTTTCCATCACCTAATTTGTTTGTAAAATTACTGTCTATATATATGGTCTTTTTATTAAAATCAAGTTTATCCCAAGTAAGAGCAATCATTTCTCCTAGCCGTAGTCCTGTAAAATATAAAAAGTTAAATATGGTGTAATATAATTTATCATCAACGGTTTTAATAAATGTACAGAATTCATCATAAGTCCAAAAATTCCATTCTGCTTCACGAATTTTGTCATCCACTTCATCATCACGGAATTTAATTATTTTTGAATTTATTTTTTTATCATAGTCATAGTTGTCACTTGCGTAACTTAAAAACTCTTTAAAATAACCGATCATTACATTTAAATATTTCTTTTTCTTTTTGGTACTTTCTAAATATTTTAGCCACATACTAATAACATTTAAAGTAATAGAGTGAATATTTTTGTATTCCTTAAAAAAATTGTAAATATGTTTATCTAAGTTTTTTTCTAGTCCATAACTAGTTGTACATTTTAATGATTTTAATTTATAAAATTTCCACTCATTATAAACTTGTTCAAAACTAGGATTTTTTGTATATTCAATATTATTTGCATTTCTAGTAATATTAGCTTGTAAGAAATTTCTTTCATCTTGTTCAGCTTCTTTTCTTAATTTGAACATTTTACTTACTTTTTGTTTTCTATTTCCAAATTTATCAGTATAATAGCATTTGTAATAATATGATCTTCCATCTTTAGTTTGTTTCTTTTTATTTGTTTCATGATAGACTGGCATTATATCATCTCCCCTTTATTTTGCTTGATTTTTATATAAGAATCATGATATAATGTAATAGAAAAATCCAAACATTATATCACAATATAATTGTTGGTATTTTGTTTTTAGTCTTGGTCGGCTTTCGTGATTTTTCATTTTGATCTCGTGTTACAGCACGGGATCTTTTTTTATTTATAAAACCTCTACTTCTTCTTTAATCTTTATTTTTTCAAATTGTTTTAATCTTTCTAATAATTCTTTTTTTAATTTATAAATATCTTCTATAGAATTTATATCATAACGAATTTCTTTTTTATTTTTATCAGCGATAATAACAAATTTTACAGATTCTTTTATATAGATTCTACAAAGCCATTTTGTAACTTTATTATCATATAAGATTCCAAAATAACTAACGGTATCCTTATAAGTAATTTTCTTAGAATCACAGTATTCTGATAAAATAGATTTTACAATATAGTATGATTGCATTTCTTCAACAGTAGTTATAATTTCATTATTATTTTCTTCTATTATATTTGAATCTTCTTCTATATCATCATCATTATCCTTAATTACGCTTTGTAGTTTATTATTTATTAATTCGTTAAAATAAACGCTTATTGTTTTCTTTAAAATAGGTCTATATTTTTCTACAATAGCAGTTGTTTTAGTTCCTTGATATACTTCTTTATTAAGAATTAATTTAACGAAATCATCAGAAGGATTGCTAAATTCTTCTTTTAAGACTTTTTTCATTAATCCTAAATATTTTAAATCCTCTGCAGTAGAGAATATCTTATTAACATCAAAGTTTTCTTTTTGAAATTTCTTTAATTCTTGAATTTCATTATCATTAATAGTTTCTAAGTTAATTTCTAAAAATGGTGTACTATCCATTACATTAGTTTTTTCTAAATCTGTAAAAAACTTGTATGTAATTCCGTTTGTTAAAATAGCGAATTTTGCTTTTGTAGTGCCAAAATATCGAAATAATTGGCTATCGTGTTTTTCTAATTTCTCGGTAATTGCCTTTGCTTCGATCAACATAGCAACTTCATCATCTAAAATAATAGCATAATCGACTTTTTCTCCTTTTTTAATTCCAACATCAGCAATATACTCTGGTGTAAATTCATTTGGATTAAAAACATCATATCCCAATATTTGAAATAAAGGCATTATAATTGATGTTTTTGTTGCTTCTTCTGTTTTAATATTATCTTTAATATCTGCAATTCTTATTGCAAAGTTTTTTATTTTTTCTTCAAAATTCATTTTATACCTCTTTTCTTAATTTATTTTTGTTCTTTTTTCAACAGCAATACCTACAATTTTAATTGGTAATTGCTCGATTTGCTCATTATTGAACATCATGATATCGTATGCACCAAAATTATAAGGTTGCAATACAATTCCATTATCATTAATAGTAACTTTTTTAAATGTTGATTCAGTGCCATTTATCATAATAGCACAATCTTTTCCATTGAATCTGGTCCAATCTTCCGTATGTTCAAAAATAACAATATCACCATCTTGATATTTTGGAAACATACTATCACCACTCAATTTAATTCCATAAAATTCTTTTCCACCTTTTGTCCAATCTTTAGGTATTTCAACATACTCTGTAACATCCGTTTGGCTTTCAAGTGGAATACCAGCTTTAATCGTACCATACACAGGTATTTTAACTGTATTAGACGTAATATCTATTATTTCTCCATTATCAAAATTTGTAATATGATCATATGCTAAGTAATCCATAGAACATCCCATGAATTTTGATAATTTTCTAATTGTTGACAATCTTGAATTGTCAGCAGTTTTTTTTTCGTAAAAATCTCTTAACGTTGTATATGGTATGTCAGCTTCTAAAGCTAGTTGTTTCAAATTTTTATAACCATTTTCAGTCATATATTTATCAATTTTGTCATTGAACGTCATGATTTCCCCTCCTTTTAATTAGAATTATACAGTCCTTTTACAAAAAAGTAAACACAAAAAACGAAAATCCGTATTTTTTTTACGAAAATGTATTGACAAAATACGAAGCACCGTATTATACTCGTAATATCAATACGGAAGTCCGTATTTTAGAAAGGAGGTTGAATTATGTTTCCGAATTTGGATGCTGAAATGTCAAGACATAAAAAAAATCAGTCAGATATTGTAAAAGTATTAAATCTTAGTCCATCTACTGTTAGTGATAAAATGAATGGAAAAAAAGATTTTAAATTAAAAGAGTGTAAAAAAATTATTTCTGATATTTTACCAAATTTTACATTAGACTACTTATTTAAAACATTAGAAGAACAAGAAAAAGAAGAATAAAACTACTTAACCTATTAGTAAATAGACCAAGACTAAAAGATATAATGAAAGGATTTGATCTTAGTGAGCAAGAATAAAGCTACTGCTAGTGAAATATTGGAAATATTAAAGCAACCATGGGCTAATAGAAAAGATGTAGCTCGAATTTCTGGAAAATGTTTGGATTATGCAGGAAAAGATATGAAAATAATAGCTACTAATTTAGAAAAAGATGGTTATAAATTACCAAATTATCTAGTTCCTATGGATAAAGTTGTAGAGTATTACAACATTAATATTTCTTATTTAAAAAAAATGTGTTCAATGGAAAAAACGAAAGGAGAATAAAGATGAAAAGAAAAAAAATGAAATGGAGTAAATTATTAGAGTTATTAATACTTGTAGTATTAGTTGTAAAAGTAGTATATGAATCACTATTAATAATGACTAATTTTTCAACACAATGGACCTTATTTGGTTTTGTTACTTGGCTAGTCATGTTAATGATTGCAAGCGTTATTTATGATGATTTATTTGAACAATAGAGGGAGGAATAAAAATGAATTTATACGACAAAAAAAAGAGAGCCAGTTACGAATCTCTTTCGTCTATAAAAGACACCTCTATTATAACACTTGTTTTTTCAAGTGTCAAGGAGGTGCAAAATGAGGCAAGATAGTTTCGTATTTTATGACAGTTTTCGTGATGCTGTAATGGATATGGCAGATAAAGATCGATTAGCATTTTATGAAGGAATAATTAACTATGCTCTTGATGGAACAGAACCTGTTTTATCACCGGAATTAAATAGAATGTTTAAACTTGTAAAACCACAATTAGATGCTAATTCAAAAAGAAAAAATGATGCAAAAAAGGGTGGAAGACCTAAGAAAAAAATAATAGAAACCATAGAAAAAACCATTGGAAAAAACTATGAAAAAACCACTGGTTTTGAAAATAAAAACCAGTGGATATCAGAAAAAAAACCAGTGGATAAAACTATCAAAAAACCTAATGTAAATGTAAATAATAATAGTAGTAGTACTACCACTACTAATATATTAGATTTTGTTGAACAAGAATTTGGAAGAACTTTAAGTCCAACAGAAATTGAAAAAATACTATCTTTTAAAAATGAAGAATTAGTAAGATATGCAGTTGAAGAATCTGTTTTATCAAATGTTAGAAATTTAAGATATATTGAAACGATAATGTTTGAATTAGAAAAAGAAGGTATCAAAACTTATGAAGCAGCTAAGAAAAGAAAACGATCGAATAAATCTGAAAATGATGAGAAAGAAAAGGTGGTATTAAAAATGGAGGAATAATGAGTAAGAGCGATGAATTAGAAAAGGAATTAATTGGTATTTGTTTAACAAAACCACAAAGAATTGATGAACTTGTATTGTTACCAGAACATTTTCAAAACAAAGAAAATCAAGTAGCAATGAAATATCTTATTCGTCAGTGGTCAGAACACAAATCTATTTCGATTACAGCTATGTTTGAAAACTATCAAATTGAAATTGGAAAAGAAATAGATCCACAAAAAATAATTGCTGTATTGATGGGATCGATGGATTTGGGAATAGATTCAAACTTTGAATATTTACAAGAAACAATTTTTAAATCTTATCAAAAAAAGCAATTATTAACAAAAATAAGTTTATTTTTCAATAAAAAAATAACTTATGATGAATTAATAGAATTTATGAAACAACTAAGCAATAAAGCATTATTTACAAAAAATCAAAAATTAACAGGAAAGGAAATTTGTGAATTAATTATGCTCGAAAAAAAGAAAATTGAATTGCCTTATAAGACACTATCTTATTTTGCAAATATTCAAGAACATGACTTTGTAATTTTAGCAGCTAGACCCGGCATTGGCAAAACAGGATTAGCTTTAAATCTAGCCGAGCATTTATCAAAAAGTTATAAAACACTTTATTTTTCAATGGAAATGTCGGAGAAACAAATTTATTCAAGATTATTATCTATAAAATCTGGAATTGATTTAAAAGAATTATCTCATCCAAGAACAGATTATCAAAAAGAATCCATTGAAAAATATGCAAACGAATTAGCTGATCAAAAATTAGATATTATTACGACAAATCAAACAGTTGCATCCATAAAGAACAAAATTATCAATGAAGCAAAAAATGGTCATACAATTGTATTCATTGATTACGTAGGGCTTGTTTATTCAGCAAAAAAATATAATTCTATCTATGAAAGAATAACGGATATTGTAAAAGAGCTTAGAGTGATTAGTTTGGATCATGATTGCACAATATTTCTAATTTCACAACTGAATCGTCAAAGTGATAAGCAACCAAAATTGTCAGATTTGAAAGATTCAGGAGAATTAGAACAGGCAGGCACTACAGTTTTACTTTTAAGCAAAGAAAGTGAAAATCAAGAAACAGGCAAGGCTGCTATGAATGTAGAAATAGCGAAAAACAGGAATGGAAGGACAGGAAACATACCATTTATTTATGAGAAAAATACCCAAAGATTTTTTGAAAGGAAGGAGAAAAAGTGAAAGATAGAATAAAGCATTTAGAAGAAATAATTAAAAAATTCGAAGAAATGAACCATTGTGAATACGATATATATTTATCAGATGAATATTTGATTATACCAACTGAATTAATTAAAAAAGGCATAATGGATAGTTCTTTGGATTTAGCAAGTGAAAATGAATACTTGAAAAAAAGAATCGAAAAATTAGAAAAGTTAAATAATGATCTATGTAGTACAATACTTGATCGTATTCAAAAAAAAGAAGAAGAAGAGGTGGAAATAATATGAAAATTTTAACAAAAAAACAATATAAAGAATTTACAAGTGAAATTGCATCATTAACCAATGATTTAGCAGTTCAAGTAAGAGAGAAGAGTAAATATAAAAATCAAGTTGAAAATTTGCAAGATGAAATAAAAGACCTTAATGAAAAACTAGAATTAACAATAACACAATCTTCGAAACGATTAGAACAGTTACAAGAGATGAAAGAGAAGATGAATATTGCAAATGCAAAAGCTGGAGGTTTAACAAAAACAAGAAATAAACTAATAGAAGAGAATCAAGAATTGAAAGATAATAATCGAAAGTTAGAAAATAGTAATTTTGATTTATTAGGTGACAATTCAAGATTAAGAGAAAATGTTAAAAAATTAAAAGAACAACTTGATTTTCAAAAAAAACAAATTCAGGACCAAGATAGAAGGCTTGCTAATTTTCAAGAAGAATTTAAGAAATTACATGAACCGAAAACAATCGAACAATATGATAAAAAATTAAAATCAATAAAAAAGAAAGGAAAGAAATAAGGAGGAAATAGAATGAATTTAGAAATATCAGAAATCCAAATTTTAAAAACAGAAGAAAAGGAAGCAAAAGTGAAAGGAATAGCTAGTGTTTTAGTGAACAATGCATTTGCAATTCATGGAATTCGCATTATTGTGGGAAAAAACGGGTTATTTATTGCAATGCCAAGTAGAAAAACATCAACTGGTGAATATCGTGATATTGTGCATCCAATCAATAAAGAAGCAAGAAAAATTATGGAAGATGCTATATTAGAAGAATATAAAAAGCTAAATTAGATTTCAGTAAAAGACACAAAGTTGTTCGATCATTAAATGCAACTCCTTTCTTACAGAAAAGGCGAGTTTGTAGTGTCGAGTTTGGTCTTTTCAATTTTTTAAAAATGGGGTGTATTATGAGAAGAATAAAGCATTATGGTGGAAAAGGCATGACTTTGCCTATTAAAGATAAAAAATTATTAAAACGGGTAATGGACTATCTTTATCAACAAATTGATCATGCCAAGTCAGATATAAAGAGATATCAAGCGTATAGAAACTACATACTATTCTTAATTGGTTTTAATACAGCCTTTAGAGCCGAAGATTTGCTTCAATTACGTGTAAAAGATGTAGAGAAGGGTTATGTTTCAATCAAGGAGAATAAAACCGGAAAATGGCAACATTTTCGTATGAAAAAAGAGTTTCATGATGAAATTATGGAATATGTTAATACTTACGAATTAAAAGCCAATGATTACCTTTTTATGGGTCAAAAAAAGCATGATACATATAAAGGCAATACAAAAGATGTTATTTATCCAATTACAAGACAAAATTGTCAAGATAATATCTTTCCAAAAGTTATTAAGGCTTGTGGTATTGATTTTAAGTTTGGTCTCCATAGCTTAAGAAAAACCTTTGGATATATGTATATCTTGAATGGTGGACAGATTCTAACGCTTATGAAAATGTATAATCATGATGAACCTAGCACTACTTTATTGTATGTTATGTGGGATAAAGAGGATGCCGAAAGGGAGCGAGAAGCGATATACATTGGTGGTCGAAAATAGCCATTTTACGAAAATAGAAATAGTATGCAAGTTTTTATAAAAGCGATAACAAAAAAATATCAATTTTTTCTTAGAAAAATAAAGGAAGAATTGATATTAAAGAAAACATGAGAAAACTTGTCAATTTTAGGGACTTTGTCAAGTTTTATAACAGTACATAATTATAGAATAAATGTTCTATTATGATAGAGGGTTTTATATGAAAGGATGTGTTACAAAATGATAGAAAGTGATATTTTAAGTTTATCATTGAGGAAAGAAGATATAAAAAAAATAGATTATAGTGATGATCGTATTATTATCTATTTTAAGAATGATTCACAAGAAAACTATTATTCATTGCATTTTAAAAATCAAGGAATAGCCCAGAATACATTTATTAGTTTATTAATTTCACTTGATGTAAGAGAACAATTTGGTTTTTTCAATGCAGCAGAATGGACACTAGAAGAAGGATTTAAAATTTTATAGGAAGTGAAATATGCAGAAAGAGATTGACTTATTAGATGAAATAAAAAATATAGTAGTTTCATTAGATGCAATTGATGATTATATAGATGAATTACCTAACAAATTATCTAATTGTGATAGTCAAAGGAGCGATTTAGAACATTTTATTGAAAATAACAAAATGAATGCTACACAATGTTGCTCGGTAGTTAAAGAACTACACAGAGTCTTAACAGTTAGAAGAAAAGTGAAGCAAGATATGGAAATTGGTAGTTTATTAAAAAGAGAAATATTGAAATTAAATAATAAATCAAATAGACAAATGTTGATTTCTAATATTTGTAAAAGAAAAAAACATCTTGATACTACATACAAAAATAGAAAATACACAAAAGAGCAGTTAATAGCTCTCGGCATTGAAAAAAATAAATAATCAAAATAAAAAGCACATTATCTGTAATAATCACCTACCTTTACAGATAGAAAGCGAGTTTGTTGTGCTGAGTTTGGCTTTCTAAAATGAATTTAGGAGGAAAGATAGAAATGAAAAAATTTAGTAAAGAATGGTTTGAAAATAAACTAAAACAATATCAAAAAATGAATGTTGGTTATGCAAGTAAATTAACGCATACAAAAGGATATAAACAAGATTTTCAAAATGAAAACAAAAATAAAAAAGAACAAAGAATAAGAGCTTTAAAAGAATTAGCCAAAGAGAAAGGAGTTAGATTATGAGTAAAGGATATATAGTATCGTTCATTTTAACAATTATTGCAGTTTTCATGATAGGTATTGGAATAGGATATGGAATCGGTTATGCACATGGAACTTATAAAATCAATAAGTGCAAAACTATGACAGTCGATGAAGTATTCGATGATCAAAATTGTAGAGAGTTTTACTTAGGAGAGTGAGAAATAATGAAATTAGAAAAAGAAGTAAAAATTAATAATATTTATAGTGATATAAAATTTCCAAATAATAAACGTTCATGTTGCTTTAATTGTATAGTATGTGGTGGAATAACAGAAGATGAATTAAAAATCTTAAAAGAATGTAAGGAAAAAATAAAATTAACTTTAGAAATACAACAACCAATACTTGATGAAGAAGAAAGAAACTATCTAAGTGGTGTTATTAGACCTTTTAAAAATCGAGTGGAATACATTACAAAAATGAGTGAAACAAAAAACACATCATATATAAAAATGGGGATAAAAGGTAGTTATTATTATATGATATTACCCTGTTTCAATACAAACATGATGTACAAAAATATGGAATTAAATAAAGAATATACATTAGAAGAGCTTGGATTATGAAATTAGAAGCAGGAGATAAATATGAGTGAAGAAATGCAAGATTTATTTTATGAATTAAAACAAGTTCTAGTACAGTATAGTCCAAAATGGAATACATTATGTGATATAGAAAAATATATTGAGCAATTACAACAAGAAAATAAAGAATTAAAAGAAAAGTTAGATATATCAGAAGCAAATTACGATATTATTTATGATTATTTTTCACAAGTAAATAAACTTTTAGGAACGGAATTATGTGAAGAAGCAATCGAAGAAATTTTAAAATTAAAAAGAAATAATAACATTTTAACTGAATTTGAAAGGTGGCTTGGAAAGGAAAAGAAAAAATTGGACACATCAAATGAATTTGATAGATATGGAAGATTAATTATTATTGATTGTTTAGATAAATTACAAGAATTGAAAAGAGGTGAGAAATAATGGATTTATGGATAAGGAGTCAGGATAAAGAAAGATTAACGAATTGTTGTGATCTTAGAGTGTATTATGATGATAATAAGAATATGTGGGCAGTAGATACTTGTGATATTATAGGATATTATGTTTCAAAAGAAAGAGCATTAGAAGTATTAGATGAAATACAAAATGCTATTTTAGGAATTATATGTCTAGAAGATATAGAAGAACAAAAAATTAAAAAATATACTGGGAATGCCATTTTATCAAAAGAATCTAATAACATTGTTTATGAAATGCCAAAGGAGTGATCAATAAGGAGATGGTTAGATGAATAGAGAACAGTATGTTGCAATTTTAGAAATTGAAAATGCTGAATTAAGAAAACGAAACAAAGAATTACAATATCAATTAGATGAAAAAGATAGGATTATTAATGATGGTTTAATAAAAATAAAACATATATATAATATGCTTAATAAGTATAAAGAAAGTCATATTATTTGTTTTGATAAAGATTTATGGAAATTATATCAACGAATGGATAATGAATTGTTATCAATTTTAAAAGAGGAGGAAAAATATAATGGAAAATAATTATTATTATGAACCTGCAATTAAAACAGTAAGGAAACCGTTTATTCACGACGAAACAGGAACTAAAATTGGTGAAGAAATTAAAACAACATATAAAATATGCACAACTGATTGTATTTCGAAAAAACAACTTATTAATTTTTTAAAACATTTAATAGGAGAAACTGAATGCGCTTATGATTACAAAGAAAATGAATATAAAAACAGTGGTAAATGGAATTTACTTAACGAAATTTTAGATTTTGTGAATAAAGGTGGTAAAGATGAGTGAAGAAGAATTAAAGAAAACTATAGATATAGTTGCTAGCATAGAAGTACATAGTGAAGCAGAAGCAACAGCTAAAGAAGAATTAATTAGTTATATTGAGCAATTAGAAAAAGAGCTTAATGATAGTAATCGTATAGCGGTTGAAAGAAGAGACCATATTTTAATATTAAAACAAAAATTAGATTTTGCTTTAAAAGATATTTCTTCCTTAAAAAAACAAAAGAGAGAATTAGAAGAAGAAATTTTAAAAATTTTAGAAGGAAAACAGAA
Source organism: uncultured Clostridia bacterium (assembly GCA_947624715.1). Next base: position 16,283 of record CANQLO010000026.1, on the reverse strand, counting down.
ACATATTGAGCAGTTACGAAAAAGAAATAAAGAGTTAAAAGGAAGGTTGGATAGTAAAGATGAATAAATTTGATTTATTAATAACAAAAATATTATTAAAAATATGTGAAATATTAACAAGATATGGTAAAGAAGCCTCTTCTACTGATATCTATGTAATCAGACGAGAAATAGAAAAATTGGAGGAAAAATAAATATGTTAAAAATAAAAGATAATGTTGATTTAAGTGTATTAGAAAAATTTGGTTTTGAGGCAAGGAAAAATTATGCTGTAGAAAATTATGTAGTAAATATTAACGATCAAATCTATGGCCATGCTCTGCTTATTGTTGTACCATTAAGCAGAAGATTAATTATAGATACATCTTCATGCTATATAAGTAAAAAATTAGATATTTTATATGATTTAATAAAAGCAGATTTAGTTGAGAAAGTAGATGATTAAATGGTTGAAGATTTATTAACGGATTCATTAGAAGATGAAATAAAAAAGATAGAAGATATTATTGAATCTGATGTTTTAAGACCATTAGAAAAGTGGTCATATTATATGACGTTATTAAAATTAAAAAAACAATATCATAAAGAACAAGAAATAACATTAAAGAAAAAATTAGAAGAGATAAGAAAAAAGGAGAGTGAAGAAAATGTATGTTAATCCATTTATATTAGGAATTATATCAGGAGCTATGTTAACAATAATAGCGTTAACAATTTTAGCTGTATATTTAGGTAAAAAAAAGTAGGTGTAATATGTATAAAGAATTAAGAAAACAAATTGTTGATAGAAAAATAATAAATACGTTACGATATGGTCTTGAAAAAAGAATAAAATATAAAATTGATAATCAATTAGGATTAAAAGGTATGAGCTTTCAAGAGGTAAAAATTCAAATGGCTACAACAAAACTAGATAAATATACCAAAATATTTGCAGATATTGAAGAATTAGATAATGATAGAAAAAAGCTATTAGAAGAAGAAAAAATAATAGATGATATATTAGAAAATGTAAATCAGCAAATATCTGTTTTGAATGATATTGAATTAAAGGTTTTTAAAAATATGTATATGGAAGGAAAAACACAACAAGAGATTGCAAATGCAGAAGGATATAGTATAGACAGAATAAAACAGATAAGCAGAGAAATTAATAAAAAAATCAAAGATTACACTTCCATTACACCAATTTAATGTTAATATGTTATCATAGAAAAATTGTATAATGAAAGCAGAAAGAGAAGAAGAACTCTTTCTTTTTTTGAGGTATTATATGGCTAAAGATTATTCAAAGCAATTTTACAATTCTTCTGCATGGAGGAAACTTAGAGCTTACATTAGAAACAAATACAATAATACTTGTCAAGAATGTGGTGAATTTGGAGATCAAGTACATCACATAATAGAGATAACACCCGAGAATATAAACGATCCTAATATTACATTAAATGAAGATAATCTAACATTGCTATGTGATGCTTGTCACAATGCAAAGAAGAGAATAGTTTTAAATGTAAATGAAGGCTTGTATTTTGATGAAAAAGGAAATATGTATTCTAATTTAACTCCCCCCCAAGACAACGATAATAAATATTTCTAGGAACACCGACAGCACCCCTCCAGAGAACTCAACAATGATTTTTTCATATGTGAGGGGGGGTGAAAGGAGAGGTTATAAGTGGATGAGAATTCAAAAGATATGCCAAAAGAGAAAGAAATAGACATAAATAAGTTGATAAAAAAAGAAAAGAATAGACTTAATAAAATTTATAAAAATATACCAGAAAAAAAATATAAGACGGCATTGAAGTTGATAGATAATATTGCATTTATGTCTGTGACTCTCGAAAAATTAATGGATGAAATAAATAATTCCGAATTGGTTGTAAAGACCAAGAACGCATCACAAGAATTTTCAAAAGAATCTCCTAGAGTAACAGCCTATAATAAAATGTACTCTAATTTTCTAAAAGGTATTCAACACTTAAATAGTTTGTTACCATCAGATGAAAATAAAAAATCTTCTAATGATTTTGATGATCCTCCAGATGATGCTTTTTTAAAATTTATGAAAGCGAAAAAGTAAAATGAAAAGAAACTATATTCGAGAATATTATGAAAAGATTCTATCAGGAGAAATAAATGTATCAAGAAGAATAAGAAAGCAATATCAATTACTGGTCGAAGAATTAGATAGACCTGGAATATATGGTAGCAATTGGATATTTGATATTGATTATGCAACATATCCTATAGAATTTATTGAAACTTTTTGTAAGCAATCAAAAGGAACTAAGATAGGGTCTTCATTAAAACTGGAATTGTTTCAAAAAGCAAAAATACAAGCAGTGTATGGTTTCATTGATAAAAATACAAAATTAAGAAGATGCAGAGAAACAGCTACAATCGAAGGAAGAAAAAATGGAAAAACAACAGAAACATCTGGTTTATCGCTCTATGCTTTAATGGGAGATGGAGAAGGAGGAGCAGAAGTTTATTTTGTTGCAACTAAAAAAGAACAAGCTGGAAAAGGATTTGTAGAAGCATCTCATATGGTTAGTCAAAGTCCGATTTTGAAAAAACATCTAACAAAAAGAAGAAGTGATATTTATTTTGCTGATACATTTTCTATAATGCAAGCATTATCAAGCGATTCAAATACCCTTGATTCATTAAATTCAAGCTATGTAACAATAGATGAATTACACGCTATTAAAAATCGTGATTTATATGATGTTATGCAACAATCAATGTATGCAAGAGAACAACCATTATTAAATATTACTTCAACAAATGGTTTTCATAGAGACACAATATTTGATGATCAGTATGAAATGTATTGCAATATACTTGATAATAAAAACGGATATAAGTACGATGGAACAGTTTTAGCTTTTATTTATGAATTAGATTCGCCAGATGAATGGATGGATGAAACTTGTTGGATTAAAGCAAATCCTGGATTAGGAACAATAAAATCATTTGAAGAATTAAAAAGAAATGTAGAGCGAGCTAAAATAGATTCCAAATATAGAAGAACAGTATTAGTAAAAGACTTTAATTTGAAACAATCATCAGAAAATGCATGGTTAAGTTGGGAGGATTTGAACAATGAAGAAGAATTTAATATTGAAAAAATGGGATTTACTTATGGTATTGGAGGAGTAGATTTATCGTCAACTACAGATTTAACAGCTGTTAAAATTCTTTGTAGAAGACCAAATGATGAAAAAATCTATATTTTATCTCAATATTTTTTACCAGAAAATTTATTTGAGGAGCGTTGTAAGTTGTCAGAAAAAGCAAGAGATTTGGTTCCTTATCGACAGTGGTATGAAAGAGGATTAATTACATTAACAGAAGGAAATAAAGTTGATTATCATTACATTACAGAGTGGTTTCAAGAAATGCAAAAAAAATATGGAATTTATTTATATAAATGTGGGTATGATCCTTGGGCATCAACTTTTTGGGTTAAAGAAATGGAAACATATTATGGACCAGATGCAATGGTTCCAATTATACAAGGTGCTAAGACTTTTTCCAATCCTATGAAAAATTTGGAAGCAGATTTAAAATCAAAAATTATTATTTATAATAACAATCCCATTGATAAATGGTGTTTATCAAATACCAATATAAAGTCAGATGAGAATAATAATATTCGTCCTATGAAAGGGATTAATAAAACAAAAAGAGTGGATGGAACATTTGCTTTGTTAGATGCTTACACAGTTTATTACAATAATCAAGATGAATATTTGAATTATATTTCATAGAAGGAGGGTATATGAAGAAGAGAGGTTTATTTAGTAATATTTTTGGATCAAGGAAAGAAAATAAAGGTTATGCTAGATTTGAATTATTAAATTCAAATTCTTCTTCTTTTAGTCCTTGGAATGGAAAAATATTTGATAATGATATTGTTCGTTCCTGTATCCGACCCATTGCAACAAGTTTAGGAAAATTAAAATTTATTCACGTAAGAGATTCTACGAACGGGTTACAAGTTATAAAGAGTGGCATTATAAATAATTTATTAAAATATCCAAATAGGTATATGACAATGAAGAAACTACTTGAAAAAATGGCAATACAATTAGAAATTGAAGGGAATGCCTATGCTTTTGTGAAAAAAGATAAAAATAATATTCCACTAGAGATATTTCCTGTTCCATGCAACAGAACGGAATTATTAGAATATCAGGACGAATTATATATAAAATTCTCTTTTAGTTTAGGGAAAACAATTACAGTACCTTATAGTGATGTTATTCATTTACGAAAAGATTTTAATGATAATGATTTTTATGGTACTGATTCTAGTTTAGCTCTACAAAATATTATGAATGTACTTGATACTACAGATAAAGGAATTATACAAGCAATAAAAAATAGTGCAATTATAAAATGGATATTAAAGTTTAAATCTGTTTTAAATCCAAAAGATACACAAAATGCTATTAAGGAATTTGCAGATAATTATTTAGATGTTGATAACAAAAATAATAAAAATGTAGCTTCAACTGATCCTAGATACGATGCTGAACAAGTAAAAGATAATAATTATGTTCCAAATGGGGACCAAATGGATAAATACATAAAGAGATTATATAGTTATTTTGGAGTTAATGATAAGATTGTAAATAATAATTACAATGAGAATGAATGGAATGCATTTTATGAAGGAAAAATAGAGCCTGTTGCAGAAGAATTTACGAATCAATTAACAAGGATTTTATTTACAAAGCATGAAATAGAATGTGGAAATAGAATTGCATTTGAAACGTCATCATTACAATTTGCATCTATGACTACTAAGTTAGCACTTGTTCAAATGGTAGATAGAGCATCCATGCTACCAAATGAATGGAGAGAAATTATGAATTTAGGACCTATCGAAGGTGGAGATAAACCATTAAGACGATTAGATACAACAGTCGTTAAAGAAAATAAAAATGGAATGGAGAGTGAAGAAAAATGAACAAAGAAGAAACAATTGAACAATATTTAAAAAAAGATAGAGTTTATAGAAATTTTCAAAGTTTTAATATTATAAAAAGAGATAATAATGAAGAAAATGATAATAGTGAAAAAGAATATGTTGTTGAAGGTGTTGCGTGTGTTTTTGACAAACCAACAGTTTTATTTGAATACGATGGAATCGAATATAATGAGGTAGTTGATAGGAATGCATTTAATGATGCAGATATTACAGATGTTATTTTCAATTACAATCATCATGGTAGAGTATTTGCAAGAACTAGAAATGACTCCTTACATCTGGAGGTAAAAGAAGATGGATTACATATACGATTAGCATTTGATCCCGATGATCAAGGTCATATGCAATTGTACCGAGATATTCAAAAAGGCTTAATCGACAGAATGTCGTATGCATATACAATTACGCCGGATGGCGAAGAATATGACAAAGAGACCCATACTATTAAGGTCATGAAGATTAAGAAGTTGTATGATGTCAGTGCAGTGGATATTCCTGCATATGATACTACATCTATTTATGCTAGGTCATTAATTGAGCTGGATAGCTCTTTTAAGGAAAAGTTGGATAACGATGCTAGAAAAAATGGTATGTTACAGCGACAAAGAATTGCGAAAGCAATTGAACTAGAGTTATATCTAGTAAATCAAAAATAATAAGAAAGTGAGGAAAAGAAAAATGAACAAAGATGAAATTATTGCAAGATTACAAGAAATTATCGAAGCATTAAAAAATGAGAATACAACGGATGATCAAGCAAAAGAGTTAGAGAAAGAGGCAAGAAGTTTAAAAGAACAACTAAATGAAATTAATTTGAACGAAAGGAAACAAAAAATTGCAGAAGACATTAATAAAGGTATTATTGATGCTAGAAGTATTGTAGATGAACAAGCAAAAGAAGAGGAAGTAAAAGAAGTGTTAGAAAAGAGAAAAGCTGATTTAATGAATAAAAGAGCTATTACAGTTTCTACATCTCATTTGTTAACTCCAAAGCATCAAGGAACTAATATTAATGGAAAGGAAGGAGAGGTTTCTACACTTGTAGATTCAGTTGCAACCATTAATTTGAATGGTGGAGAATCATATGAAGAAGCATTTGTAAAATCTTATAAAGAAGGTAACGAAACAGAAGAAGGTGCAGAATATAAAGATACCGATCCAGAATTTGGATATGCTTCTATGGATAAAGTAAAAGTTACAGCTTATACAGAAATTTCAGAAGAAACTGAAAAACTTCCAGCAGCAGATTATGTGGCAGAGGTTGAAAAAGCCTGTAAAATTGCTATCAAGAAAAAAATGAATAAACAAATGCTAAAAGGTGACGGAAATAAAACGTTACATGGAATCTATTCTAGTGATATAGAAGCCCTTGATTCAAGTAAAGATATTGAATTAGAAAAAATTGATGAGACAACCTTAGATGAAATTGTTTATTCTTATGGAGGAGATGAAGATACCAGTGAAGAAGCTACATTAATTCTAAACAAAAAAGACTTAAAAGCCTTTGCAAAATTAAGAAGTAGCGATGGTAAAAAACTTCATGAAATTGATAAGAAAAATCATACAATTGATAATATTCCATATATCATTAATTCCAATAATGATGCATTAAGTGATAGTAATACTGCTGGTGAAGCATATTGTATGGCTTATGGAAAACTTTCTAACTATAAGATACCTGTATTCAGTGATCTTGAAATCAAAAGAAGTGATGATTACAAATTTAAAAATGGTCAAATTGCATTTAGGGCAGACATTTTCGTTGGTGGTAATGTAGTTGTTCAAGATGGATTTGTAAGAGTTAAAAAAAAAGCAGCTTAGAACCACAAAAAGAAATAACAGTGGACTTACCTAGTGGAGAAGTGTTAGGTATTGATGTAAATACAATTCAAGAAGTTGAAATCAATGATACTAAAGTAACGGGTACTTCAAAGTATGTTCAAGAATTTTCTCAATTTAGTAAAAATGCTAAAGGTAACTTCTTAGCTATAAAAGTTGATGAAGCTACGAAAGATGAAACAATTAATTGGGAATTATCCGAAGCTAAAACTAAGGGAAAAGGTACTTTAGATAAAGATGGTATTTTAGTTGTACAATTACACAGTAATACCCAAACAATTACTTTAAAAAATGGCGACACTAGCAAAGTATTAGATTTAACAGGTCTTACGTTAAGTCCACAAGAATAAAGATGTAAAAACAGGATTGACTTTTGTCAATCCTAATTTTTACAAAAGAAAGGGTGATATTATTATGCTTGATATAATTAAATCAAGATGCTATATTTCATCTAACATTTTTGATAAAGAAATAGAATCTTTAATAGGAGCTTGTATTTTAGATTGTATTGAAACAGGAATAAGTAAAGATGTATTTGAAAAAAATGAAGATGGAGAATATGATGATTTGATTTTAAATTGTATTACAAATTACGTAAAAGCTAATAGAGGCAATGATAGAACGAATTCAGAGAATTACATGAAAATGTATATAAGCATAAGGAATAAACTATCATTGTTAAAGGATTATGTAGGTGAAAAAAATGAATAGTAATTGGAACCATGCAATATCACTTATTTCTTATGAAAAAACTAAAGATAAAGATGGATTTGAAGAAATGCAAGAAATTGAATCAGATCCTATTCCAGCAAATTTTAAATCAGTTACTAGAGCAGAAGAAGAACATTCTAAAAAATTAGGATATAATGCTGATTTAATGATTGAAATAATGGTTGTTGATTATAACGATGAAGAGACTTTAATTGATGCAGATACAAAGAAAAGATATGCTATTAAAAGAACATATGCAAAATCATCCGAAGTTTTGGAATTGACTGTAACGGATTTAACAAAGAGGCAAGTAAATGGCAAAATTCAATAGTGAGATTCCATATGATTTAATCCAACAGTTTAGTTATTTAGAAGATAATCTGGATGATATATTCGGAGAAATGACAAGTGTTGGTGCAAAAGTAGTTTTTAATAATGTTATATCTAATATGAAAAAATCATTTAAAACTACTAGGTCCTTAGAACAAGGTTTAAAAATCACGAGGGTATATAAGACACCTAGCGACGATGGAATTAATACGAAAGTAGGATTTTATGGATATGACTCTCAAACGATGAGTAAAAAGTATCCAAAAGGAATACCGATACCACTTAAGGCATTAGCACGTGAATATGGTACACCAACAGAGGCTAAAAAGCCTTTTTTTCGTAAGTCATTTAATAAATCTCAAATCGAAGAAGAGATGCTTAAAGTACAAAATAAATATATAAAGGGTGATGAATAATGAATAGTGAATTAGAATCTATTTTAGGAGATAGCATAACAATTGATAATATGAATATTCCTGTTTCTCAAATTAAATATACGGGAGATGAGAGTATTTATATTGTATGGTCAATTATAGATGAAATACCTGGATTAATAGGAAATGATGAAGATTTGGCAAGCATTGTAACAGTTGATATTGATATCTTTAGCAATAAAAATTATTTAAAAATAGTAAAAGAAATAAAAAAAATAATGAAAAAAAATGAATGGGTATGGGTTGAGGATAGTGCTGAGATGTTTGATGAAAATACAGGATTATTCCAAAAAACCTGCACATTCGAAAAAGAAAGGATTGATATTTAAAATGGCGAGAGTAGGATTTAGAAAAGCAAAATATAACTTACATGATGGAGATAAACTTAAAGCATTAGATGCAGAAACAGTACCAGAATTCGAAAAGGTAGTTGATGAAAAATTTGCAGCAAATTACGCAAATGCAGAATTATATGCAAATGATAGTTTGGCAGAACATGACGATTCTTTTATAGATGGTACTTTAACAATTACAATAGCAGATGATGAAGATAAGTTTGTTGCAACTGTATTAGGAAATAGTATTACAGAAGAAGGAGAGGTTACTTCAAATGAAGATGATATGAGTCCAGAAGTTGCATATGGACATATTATTCCAAAGGTATATAATTCAGCAAGAAAATATAAAGTTGAATTCTTTCCAAGAGTTCGATTTACAAAAATCACAAGCGATAACAAAACAAAAGGATCTAGTGTTGAATTTAGTACCTCTTCATTAGAAGCAAAAGTAATGCGTTTGGAAAAAGAGTTTAATGGTTTAAAAGAAGGAGATTGGGAAAAACATCAAACTTTTGAATCTCTACAAGAAGCAGAAGAATATTTAGATAAACTCTTAACACCAGTTGCATAGTAGGAGGGTATTTATGATTAAAGTTAAAGTAATTAGTATTTTTGTAGATAAGATTACGAAAGTAAGATATAAATTAAATAGCGAGCTTACTGTTGCGAAAGAAAGATATGAAGAAATAAAAGATTTTGTAGAAGTTGTCGATTCGAAAAAAACTAATAGCAATCATGAGACAGAAAATTAAAAGGTTTTCTGTCTCTTATTTTTTAGGAGGAAAAGAAAATGAAAGATAAAATTGGATTTATTGAAACAAAAGAAAAGAGATATCCTATTTGTTTTAATTTTAATGTAATGGAAGAAATGCAAGAAAAATATGGTTCGATTACTGAATGGGGAAATATTGTTGAAAATGGAATCAGTTCTGAACCAAAAATTAAAGAGTTAAAAGATGGTTTACTTATGATGATCAATGAAGCCATTGATATGCAAAACGATAAAGTTGATGATGATAAAAAAGAAGCTCTACTTAATGATAAACAGGTTGGAAGAATTATTACAGAAGTAGGATTTCAAGCAATTGTTAATAGTATTATGAGCTTATCAAAAGAATCAACAGAAACAGAAGATGAAAAAAACGTGTAATCCACGAGGAATTTGATGATGAAATTGATTTCTCGTGGTTTTATTTTGTAGGTCATACATTGCTTAATTATTCTGATAAAGAAATAGGCAGAATGACGTATTGGAAATTTTGTAAGTTATATACCCATTTTAAAAATCACTATGATTTCAAATTGAGTGGAAGATCTTATGCAGAAATAGACGAAATGCAAGCACATGATGGCGAATTTTTGCCTGATTAGGGAAAGGAGGTAAAGTATGGCTGGCTCAAGTTTTGGTGGAACAATTAAATTAACAGGAGAAAATGAATACAGAAATGCTTTGAAAAACATTACAAGTGAATTAAAAAGTGTAAGTAGTCAATTGAAACTTGCAACAACAGAATTTACGAATAATGGAAATAAAGTTGGAGATTTAAGAACAGTAAATGAATCATTATCCAATAAATTAAAGCAAGAACAAGAAATTGTTAAAGTATGTGCAAATGCAATAAAAGATTTTACAGAACAACAAACAAAAAACAAAAATAAGATTGATGAATTAAATAAATCTTTGGAAGATGAAAAACAGAAATTAGATACTATGAAAAATAGTACTTCAACATCTACAGAGGAAATATCAAAGCAAGAAAAAGTGATTAAAAGTTTAGAGGATGAATTAACAAAAACACAAAATTCTTATGATGCTAATAATCGCAAAATTAATGAATATACCACTAAAATGAATAATGCTAAAACAGAATGTTCTAATTTATCAACAGAAATAAAAAACAATCAAAAAAATTTGGATAAATATGGAGATACAACAGAAGAAAATGCGAAATCAATAGAAGAATTTTCAAAAGCAGAAGATAAGGCATCAGATAGTTCATTAAAATTAGCTGATATTATTAAAGGTAACTTGATTAGTGAAGGAATTATATCAGGAATCAAAGGAATGGCAAATGCAATAAAAAGTGTAGGTTCTGCTTTGATTGATGTTGGTAAATCAGCCGTAGATAGTTATGCAGATTATGAACAATTATCGGGTGGTGTAAAAACTTTATTTAAAGATAATGCAGCAGATGTTGAAGCTCTTGCAAATGTTGCTTATAAAACAGCAGGCTTATCAGCAAACGAATATATGGAAACAATAACATCATTCAGTTCTTCTTTATTACAAAGTTTAAATGGAGATACTGCAATGGCAGCAGAATATGCCGATAATGCAATTATTGATATGGCAGACAATGCCAACAAAATGGGTACTGATATATCAATGATTCAAAGTGCCTATCAAGGTTTTGCTAAACAAAATTATACGATGTTAGACAACCTAAAACTCGGATATGGTGGAACCAAAACTGAAATGGAACGCCTAATTGCAGATGCAAATAAAGTCAAAGAAGTCAATGGAGAAATGGCAGATTTATCTATTGATAGTTTTGCCGATATTACAGAGGCAATAGGAATTATCCAAGATGAAATGGGTATAACAGGAACAACTATGGAAGAAGCAAAGACATCAATAACAGGCTCAATTAGTTCGATGAAATCTGCTTGGGGAAATTTTTTGACTGGTTTAGTTAATGGAAATGCAGACATAGGAGGTTTAGTTAATAATTTAGTAGATAGTGTTTTAACTGTGGCAGATAACATCTTACCAGCTGTTGATCAAGTATCAAGCAGTATTATAAATGTATTGCCTCAATTATTGAATAAAATCGTAGAATATTTACCTCGATTTTTAGAAACAGGTGTTGGTATTTTAAATAATTTAATTTCTGGAATCCAACAAAATTTGCCAACAATAATGGAAGCTGTTCTTCAAATAATTACAGCTATTACTAATGCCTTAATTGAAAATTTACCTCAATTAATGGAAATGGGTATTCAATTAATAGTATCTTTGGCTCAAGGGATAGGAGAACAATTACCAACTTTGATACCACAAATAATAGATGGATTGATTTCTATGGTTGATGCACTATTAGATAATATTGATCTTATAATTGATGCTGGAATTCAACTTATTATGGGATTAGCAGATGGCTTAATTAACGCTCTTCCAAAATTAATTGATCGAATACCCGAAATTATAGATAAATTGATTACAGCAATTACAAATAATCTGCCAAAATTGATTATGGCAGGAACAGAATTAACAATAAAACTTGCTGTTGGTTTAATTCAAGCAATTCCTCAATTGATTTCAAAAATACCAGAAATTATAGCATCTTTAGTAAAAGGATTTGTTAATTATTATGGTCAAATGATCGGTTTAGGTGGCGAATTGCTTGGAAAAGTGAAAGATGGAATTTCAAATTCTATTTCTGGAATGCTCGATGTTGGAAGAAATATAGTTCAAGGTTTGTGGAATGGTATCAATAATGCAAAAGACTGGGTTTTAGACAAAATCAAAGGTTTTGGTAAATCAGTTTTAGATGGTATAAAGTCATTCTTTGGTATTCATTCTCCATCAACCGTATTCAAAAATGAAATTGGAACAAATTTAGCACTTGGACTAGGAGAAGGATTTGTTTCCGAAATGAGTAACGTAAACAAACGAATGACCAATGCGATTCCAACTGATTTTGATATTGGAATCAATACATCTCTAAACAATTCAAGTATGAATAATATTGATAACAATAGACAAAATTTACAAGGGCAAAATTCTAATCAATTTGTTGTAAACATCAACAATAATTCTAAGTATATTTCTCCAGCAGATAACGCAAAACAAATGAGGTCACAAGTTCAATGGTATTTATTAAATAAAGGAAGGAGAACGGCATGAAAAAGAAAAAGATAATATGTAAATCATCAAATGGATATATTATTGAATTTGCACAAAGTTTTCCTTTCTTTTTAGAAGAAATAACGGGTATTCATGAAATTAGTGGAAAGGTTGCAACAGTAAAGAGCGCATTTGGTGTTGGAAGTAAATACGTAGGTACATCTATTAATGATCGTCCTATCACAATTACAGGTCATTTTAGAAGTAGGCTTGAAGATAGAACACCACAAAGAGACATTCTTTATAAGGCTTTTCCACTAAAAGAAAGTGGTACATTGTATTATTATGAAGAAGATATTGTCAGAAAAATCGATTACCAAGTAGAAAGCGTAAAAACAGTTGATAAATTCGGATTTGATAGTTTTCAAATCGATTTATTATGTCCAAGTCCATATTTTACGGATGCCGAAGAAACCTTAGTTCAACTTTCTAATTGGAATAAGTTATTAACATTCCCATTAATTATTCCAGATGGAATTGGTATTGAATTTGGTAGTAAGTCTCTATCTTTATTAGCAACGATTGTAAATTTATCTAATATTGAAATTGGTATGAGAATTATTTTTCGAGCAGAAGGTAATGTTGTTAATCCTTCCATTAATAATGTTACAACAGGGGAATCATTAAAACTTAATCAAAGTTTAAAAAATGGTGATTATATTGAAATAACTACATATATTAATCAAAAAAATATATATGTAACAATTGATAATGAGACAGTTAGAAAAAATAATACTTTGGTTTTTGGTTCGAAATTTTTACAGATACATCATGGTACAAATATTTTTAAAATGGATGCAGATAGTGGATTAGACAAATTAATGGTAGAATTATATTATTATAATCACTATGAGGCTGTGTAAATATGAAATATATAAATGTATTTAATACAGTTAAAAATGTTTGTTTTCGTGATGTTATTTATGCAAATGGGATGTGGATTATTACAGGACTTGGTATGAATGAAAAAACAGAAACGTTTGATAGAACATATCATATATGTACTACTCCAGATTTAAAAACATTTACTGATAAAGTTATTTATAAGGAACCCGAAGGAGAAAATATACAAACTCCTAAAATTGCTTATGGCAATGGAGTTTATGTGGCAGTTATCAATTCAAAAAATTTATATGTTAGTTCAAATGCAGAAAATTGGACATTAGTTTCCATTTATAATATCTTAAATGTTCGAGCAAGCATTTATATAAAATTTATAAATGGAAAATTTATTATATGTACTTGGACCATATGGACCTCTTTAAATACAGGACAATTTTTGCATTATGAAGGTCATATATTAACTTCAACAAATGGAAAAACATGGTCTAATCAAACAACTTCTGATACTGTTGCTTTTTATGATATTACTTATTATAAAGGATATTATTATGTAGTGGGTACAGATGGATATATAGCAAGATCAACAGATTTAAGAAAATGGATAAAATGTAATTCTGGAATATCAGAAGATATAATTTCTATTACTGCAGGACCAAATGGTATGGTTGCAATTGCAGCTAATAAAATCACTTTATTTTCATCAAATGGAACTAAATGGACAAGAGTTTTTAAAGAAAATGATGTGGAAGGACAAAAGGTAGAATATGGAAATGGAATTTATATGATTATGATGTCTCCAGCGGCTGCTGCATATTCTTTAGATGGTACTAATTTTCAATATTTGTACAAAGTAGATGCTGGATATGATTATGGAATGGCTTTTAGTCAAGAAAAACAAATGTTTATTACTGTTGGAAATTGGTGGTCAGCAGATTATACTGGATGTATTAGAAAAATAGAAATTTCAAGAGATATTGTTTCAACTGAAACAGATGCAGAAGTTTTATATATTTATGATCTTAATTTTAATTTTATTGGAATTATTGATAGTTTTAAATCACTTAGATGGAGAAGAAAATATTTTGAAGCAGGAGAATTTGAAATTGTATTAACAGATTCTGATATGGTTAATTTAATTAAGAAAGATTATCTCATCATGCGAGATAATTATACAGAAACAGGGATTATTGAAACTATTAAGTTAGATGATGATGGAACAGATGAAGATTTTACGATTGTAGGAAGATTCTTATCTAGTATTTTGGAAAGAAGAATAGTCAAATCAACAATTAATTTTTCTGGTACTGTTGTTGATGGTATGAAGGCTTTATTGAATCAAATGACGCCATTTCCAAAATTTGAAATTGAAGAAACTACATTTAACAGTGGTACAATTACATTTCAATGCACATACAAAAATGTGTATGATTATTTAATTAAATTATCAAAGTATTCTAATGTAGCGTTTCGTGTTGTTCCAAATATTGAAAATAAGGTTTTCATTTTTGAAAATTATAGAGGCTTGGACAGAACAAGTAAGCAAAATGTAAATGAAAAATATGCCTTTTCCGATGATGAATATAATATTGATAATGCTACACTGATAAATAGTAATTCAACTAAAGTTAATTATGTTTTAGTTGGAGGATCAGGAGAAGGATCGGATAGAATAACAGTAGAGGTTAATAATGATAAAGCAACAGGGTTTGATTTATATGAAAAATTTTTAGATGCTAAAAATCAAAGTAATAAAGATGTAAATGAAACCGTTTATAAAAATTCTTTAATTCAAGATGGAAAAAATGCATTGGCATCAGAATCTAATGCTTTTTCTTTTTCAATAAATGCAAATGATTATAAAGATAAATTCGATTTGGGTGATATTGTAGATATTTCAAAGCCTAAGTGGAATTATAATACAACAGCAAGAATTGTAGAAGTAGAAGAGGTAATTGAAGATGGTATTAAAACAGTTTCTTTAGTAACAGGTACACCTCTTCCAGAAAAATTTGAAGATGATTAGAAAGAAAGGAGATATTTATGGAAAAATTTGGTTTTTTCAATTCGATAAATTCGGACAGAGTCTATGACGCAGAAGATTTTGCTCTCTTCTTTAAAAAATATTTTACTAATGGTATTTTTAACAATGGATTAGCAGTGAAAAAAAATACAGGAATGAATATCATTGTAAGTTCAGGAGATGCAAATATTAACGGTTATGGTTACTGTAATACCGATGATTTTGTTTTAACCTGTTCTGTTGGAAATGGTAATTTTACTAGAATTGATAATGTTATATTAAGGCTTGATTTAGAAAATAGGACCATTGGTTTAATGGTTGTAGAAGGTAATCCTTCATCAAGCCCTATAGCACCTTCTTATCAAAGAACTAATGTTATTTATGATTTAGTTCTTGCACAAATTACAATTCCAGCAGGAACATCAGAAATAACGCAAAATATGATTAAAGATACAAGGCAAAATAGTACATTATGTGGTATTGTTGCTGGAGCAGTAAAACAAATAGATACAACAGATATATTCTCTCAATATGATGCATATTTCGAAGAGGCAAAAAAAGAATTGAAAGAAAAGTTTGATGCATGGTTTAAAGATTTAAATACAGAATTATCAGGAGATGTAGCTGGTAATTTACAAGCTCAAATAAATACTATAAAGGAAAATATGGTAGTTATTGGAGAATGTACAGACGAAGAGTTACAAGAAGCAATAAATAAATCAGTTTAAAAGGAAGGAATGATGTTTAAAATGAAAATAGTTTACAAAGAGTTTACACGGGGGGGGGGTGGCTATCAACTAGCTACCTTCTTAATGAAAGGAGGGAAAGGGCTTAATAATAGTTTTTTCTCTTCTTT
>CANQLO010000025.1 GCA_947624715.1 uncultured Clostridia bacterium | reverse complement strand
TTATCCATACCTTTTTCACTCATTAAAGTTGCAAAAGAATGTCTAAATCCATAAATTGTCATGTGTTCTAACTTATACTTTTTAATAAATTCCGTAATCTTTTTTGTTAATCTCTCTGGAACATAAGGTGTTCCTATTGTATTTAAAAATACATATTCGTTATTATCCCATTCTTGTCCATATTGTAGATTACTCATTTTCTCTCTTTTTAAGTTTAGTAACATTTCTTTTAATCTTGGTGTCATAGGTATATTACGATAACTTTCTGTAGTTTTTAAATCTCCATCAGTCATAATGTGTCCTGTAATATTCATTTCATCATCATATAAAGTAATATCTTTGTAAGCATTTTCTACTTTGATTTTGTTTTGATTAAAGTGAACTGATTTCCATTTTAACCCACAACCTTCTTCTGGTCGCATACCAGTTTGAAGAAGTGTTGCAAAAAGTAATGCAAATGGTCTTTTATCTTCTTCACATACATCAAGCCACACTTTTTGTCTATCTTCTGGTAAGTAGCAGACCTTTGCCACCTTTGCTCTTTTCTTCTTTTGAAATTTCAAATCAAAGTTTGGAACTTCTTTTATTAAACCTTTTTTATCTTTAGCATAAGTTAATACTGCTCTAATAAGCAAGAATAAGTCTTTAGCAAGTCTAGGTGTTTTTTGCCTTTTCTCATTGATATAGTTTTCTACTAAATCTTTACTAATTTCGCTAACATGATATTTTTCAAAATCTATCATAACATGATTTTTTTTAGTGGAAGATTCATTTTTTATAAAAGGGTTGGTTAAAGTAACAGGTGTTGTTAAGAAAGGAGAATTTTTTCCCAAAAAAACTTATATATTAATTCACAATGGTAATAGAAAAGAAGTTTATATTGCTAATATAGAGCAGTTTTTAAAGGCAATTGATTCAGCACCAGTAGACACACCAGCTGGGTTTACTTTATCTAATTTAATTGATAATAGTGAAATCTCTAAAGGTGATATTATTATTTCAAATAATTAATTAAATAAAATGTCAAATAAATTACAAATTATCATTCACATTAGTTTTTCAAATAGCTAAAAATATAATAAGAGTATATTGTAAATTTTAAAAATCTACGATATACTCTTGCTATTTTCTATTTTTGAGTAACACATTCTAATATCAAATTGATTGCATCTGAAAATCCGTATTTTATAGAAATTTTCATTCTCATAAGCTCCAATAATATTTATTCTGTCAATATAACTATCTAAGCTGTTTCTAATATTTTCTAAATCTTCTTGTGTATGTGGTAACTTTTCAATTATGCTAAATAGTTTTTCATAACTATCATTATCCTTAGTTAACATTGCAATTTTTTCCTTATCCTTTTCTGTTAGAGCATATAGGTTTTCTTCTCTACATTCAAATAATGTGTTTAATATGGTTTCTTTTTTTACTTTCGCCTCTGACATATTCACTACCTCCAATATTGATTTGATAGTAGTATAACGTGCTCTTTTACATTTGTCAGCCCCTTTAGGTAATTTTTTAATATTTAATTGTGTGTAACTGATAATTTGATTTCATTATTAGAAAAGATAGTTTCTTCTATAATTTCTATGGACTTAATTGTGTCATTAAAGCTTATATTTTTTGAATATTCATGCTTTTGAGAATAATCTAACCATAGTCTATTTAAAAACGGATTATTTTCTAAAGTTTTTATTGTTTCTTTTATATTTCGTAATTCAGTTATACTATTCCTAGCTGAAAAAGTTCTAATAATTGCTTCTGATAAGATTTCTTTATCGATTTTATTCCATCTATAATTAACAAAAAAGTATAAATCATAATAATCTTTCATTCTACTATTTGTTATCTTTCTTTCTAATATTGCTTGTAATTTTTCAGCAATAATTGTTTCTTGATTATAGGATAAAATATCTATGTATGAATTATCAAATAACTTTTTATACTTATATTCAATTGCTTTAGGAGTAATTACATCGCCAGTAGAAATATCAATATGAAATTTTATTTTTATATTTTCATATATTCCAGTTATTTTAAATTTATATCCACCATAATATTCTTCTTGTTTTATATCTTCAATTTTCTCTATTATAAATGAAACATTATCTCCAATATCAATATTTAAAATTTCATTAAGAATCTTTAATAATTTTTCTTTTTCTAAATTAATTCCTGTTACATTTGTATCAATATCCATAGTAGTTCTTAAGTTAATTCCCATAATAGAAGATAATAATAATCCACCTTTTATAATAAAATTTTCTTTATATTTAGATTTTGATAATCTTTCTAATATTCTTTCAAACATATAATTTTGTAGTACTTGTTGAATTGATATATTATTTTCCTTTGCTATGTTTTTTGCCTGATCTTTTAAAGATTTTGCATTTTTTATCATATAATCCACTCCATTACTATTTCTAATTGTTTAGTACATTTTAGTTTTTTTGCATATTCATATATTTTGCTTATATCTGCTTTATTATTTTTAATGATGTTCCTAATAAATTTATTACTTTGCTCCTTGTCTATACCTGTATTTCTACCTTTTATAATATCACATATCGTTCTTTCAATATTGTAAGACTTAACATTAAATCCATGTGGAGTTTTTACTGTAATAACTCCCATATTAAGTAGTTCTTTTTTTATATAATGGACTCTAATATTGTCTGGAAATCTCTGTTTATTATATCCACTATATACAGTTACATCTATTTTATCTGGAGTCCTTTCAGTTTCTCCTAGAAAGTACATAGCTGTATTGTATGAAAAGATAGCATTACTATTTTTCATTTGAAATATATAAAATTCATCTTCTATCATATTACTCGAAATATAGATTCCCTTTTGTGCTCTTTCAATAATACCACTTTCTACAAATTGCTTTATATGTACTCTAGGAATACCAATTTCTTCAATTTGCTTTGTTGTAATTATTCCATTATTTTGTTTTAGAAGTTTTTTAATTTTTTCTTCCATGATACCACCTCTTTACAATTGTACTTATATTATATCATATTTAAGTACAATTGTAAAGAATATAAATATTTTTTATTTATTAATATATGAATTATGCAGTTATCAACTGCACAATTGTATTATAACATAAATTTGAAAAAATACTATTCTTTTACATTATTTTACAATAAAATTTTTTCTAAAAAACATCATAAGGATAGCCTTTTTCTATGTATATTTTTGTTAGTTCCATTTTATATTTTTCAAGCAATTCTAAATATTTGTGTTTAAAACAATTTCTACATAACCATTCAATACCTTCTTTAGAAATTTTAGCTTTTCCATTTTCATAATATTTATAAAGACCATTAGTAGCTTTATTCATTTTTATAATACCATTTTTTATAGTTCCAGGTACCCTATTAAAATAATTTGGTAATTCATATACATACATATCATCATTCCAAAAAACTTTACGAGAGACTTTTAGCAACTCCTCATATTGTCCAATTCTCATATTAAAGAAATCAATATCAGCATCTACAATATTTTTTTCTGTTTGGAAGTATACATTTATTAACCAATAAAAACCTTCAATTAAAATATAATTTTTCCATTTATTAAATCTATATTTTCGTTGTTTCCATCTACAAGTAGGATGTTTTTTATTCATAATAGTAGTAGCTTGTCTTAAATCCTTGTGAGTTATTTCTTTTCCACCTTTTGTTTTTATTCCTATCAAATTTAATTTATATAACACTCTATTATAAGACATAAAAATTTTTTCTAATTCTGTTTGTGAATCTGTAATCATATTACCACCTTATTTATAATTTCAATTATAATTCTTAATACTAGCGAAGCGAAGTATTAAGAAAAAGCAAAATCTTATTTTGCTCGAACAATTAGGGCATTTTTTTTATGCCCTTTGTTCGCCAGCATGGTCTGTTGGACCACAAATTGCTGTTTAGGAAAGAATTCCTAAAACCTTTTTTGACCCGCTGGGAGAAAAATTTTGATTAATATTTTATAAAAATTGATTAAATTTTTTTATAGATTTTCTAAAAAAAATAATAATTTTTTAACTTTTTTATGGTTGTTTCTATAAAAAAAATTTTTTTCCGTGTGTGATATTATTTATTATAATTCTCCTAGTAAAATAGCAGAATTAATTCCGAATTTATTTATTAAATCTCTATTTGCAATAATAAAATTAGATTGTATTATAGATTTATTTTCCATTGTTTAAGTACTCCTTTTTCTAAAATTATACTTTAATTTTCCCCTGAACAGAAAAAATCTTTCCCCTTATTACGATAGTAACAAGGTTCTGGGGTACCCACTCAAAATCTCTGATTTTGTAAGTGGGTCAGGTTCTTATTTTTTATATAAAATATTGATATTAAGTTTTTCCCCCGAAAGTGAAAATGTTTTCCCCTTATTTCCCCTTAAGTGTGAATTTTTAATAAACTATTTCAATTTTTCTTAAACTTATTTAAATTATTTTAAATATTTGAGAAATATTTGAATTCTAGTAATATCAATACTTACAAAATATAATCTTAGAAAATTGAGTGTTTCAAAAATAACTATTTTTTAATTGGTAGTCAGGCTACGAACTTTGAGATCGGGGGTTCGAATCCCTCCGGGTGCACCAATGACGTATCTGTTCGAACTAATAGAACAGATAAAAAAACAATCAGAATTAAACTGATTGTTTTTTTATACTGTTCCCACACTTGGTTTATTATATGTTATTTTTCCGTTTTTATCTATTGTAAAATCTACTTCTATAATTAAATCCGCATTTTTTATACTTGTTTTAAATATATATTCTCCTTCTTCCAAAACTCCATATAAGCTTGCCCAATTATAATTTCTAGTATAGGTATTACCATTTTCATAATATGAGCCTGTACTTTCTGCTGTTATATTTGAAATTTTAGGAACTTCCTCCCATACTTGTTTAGTTGTCTCAGATGGAGTAAATCCTGTTGTGAAATTTCTTCCTTCTTTATACTCTTCCGCATCTTTTTCCAATTGTTGTTTTAAAGCATTTTTATTTCTTTCTTCTATTAATTTATTTTCTTCTTCTATTTTTTTATTTTTCTTAACAATTGTATAATTTTTACTAATATCATATTTATACTTATTATTATCTTTTATAGTAAATGAAATACCTGTATGGGTAAAATCAGTTATTGAAACTGAAACATTATCAGATGTACTGTAACAATATTTCATATCTTCTTCTGATATTTCCATATCACTTTTTTCTTTTAAAATTTCTATTTTTTCTACATTAGAAATTTGTCCTGGATACGTTTCAAGTATCATTCCATCATAATATATAAGTATTTCTTGGCCCATTTTAAATCCAATGTTTCCTTCTTCACCAAATCTACAGCTATAAAGACTTCCTGATTTTACTATTAAATTTGTATCATTTACTTTTATTATAACTGCTTTCATTGTATGAGAGGTGTTTTCCATATCTGATAAAAGACCATCTAATCCAAAATTGTTATTTTCCTTCATTTTTATAGCAATTTGTTTTATTCCTAAACCGATTATAATAATTATACCAATAATTATTATGGTTAAAACTATTTTTAAAAATTTTTCCATATAAATATATATACCTTTCTTGCTTTTTTCGAAAGTTCACATATAAATAAAAGAAATTTTATCTTTTGAAACTAAGCAATTTTCTTAATATAATTATTATATATTTATATAAATATGGATGTCAATATAAATTTATATTTAAGTTGCAGTATTTTTTTCAAAAGACGAAACTTAAAAAATTACATCTTAATCATTTTTAGTCTAAGTGTATTTAATATAACAGTAATACTGCTTAGAACCATTGCTAAACTTGCAAGCATTGGATTTATTGTTACTTCTAAAAATTTAAATACTCCCATTGCAACTGGTATCATAAGCATATTGTAGAAAAATGCCCAAAACAAATTTTGTTTTATGATACTTATTGTTCTTTTACTTATTTTTATCAAATTTAAAATACTATTTAAGTCATTTTTCGTTAAAATTACATCTGATGAATCCATTGCAATATCTGTTCCGCTATTTACACTAACTCCAATATCTGAACTTGCTAAAGCTGGGCTATCATTTATACCATCACCACACATTAAAACAAATTTATTTTCTTGTTTTAATTTTTTTATAGTACTTGCTTTTTCACTTGGAAGTACATTTGCAATAACTTTTGTTATGCCAATTTCTTTTGCAATTTTTTCAGCTGTTTCTTTGTTATCTCCTGTAAGCATTATTGTATCAATATGCATTTCATTTAGTCTTTTTATAACTTCTTTAACATTTTCTCTTATAATATCGTTTACTCCTATTAAGCTAATAACTTCTTTTTCTTTTACAACATAAACTATACTATTTCCATTTGCAGATAATCTTTTTTCATCTTCTAAATATGGATTTTTTATTTTATATTTTTCAAGTATTTTAGAGTTTCCAATTATAAATTCATTTTGATTTATTTTTCCTATTACACCTAATCCAGAGATGTTTTCAAAGTCTTTGACATCTATATATTTTATTTTATTTTCATCCATATAATCTGTAAAAGCTTTTCCTATTGGATGAGATGATTTATTTTCAATACTTCCTACTAACTGTAATAGTTCTTTTTCTTTAATATTACTATAATTTATTACTTCTGCTATTTTTAACTTTCCATAAGTTAGTGTTCCAGTTTTATCAAATACAATTGTATTTACTTTTTGTGCACTTTCTAAAATCTCACTTTTCTTTATAAGTATTCCATTTGATGCGCATAAGCCTTCACTTACAACAACTGCAAGTGGAGTTGCTAATCCTAAACTACATGGACAAGCTACAACTAGTATTGTTACAAATGTTATAATAGAACTTTGTATTCCTTGACCTGTTACTAGATAAAATAATAACGTAAGTACTGCTATTGCCATTACAACTGGTACAAAGTATCCTGATACTTTATCTGCAATCTTAGCTATCTTAGGCTTTGTATTACTTGCTTCAACAACTAATTTTACTATTTCTGATACTGTTGATTCTTTTCCTATTCTTTCTGCCTTATATTCAATATATCCGTCATAATTCATACTTCCTGCAATTACTTTGTTTCCTATTTCTTTAGAAGTAGGTTTGCTTTCTCCTGTGATAAAAGATTCGTCTAAGTGAGATCTGCCAAATACAATTTCTCCATCAACAGCAATTTTTTCTCCTGGTTTGCATACTACAATGTCACCTTTTTTTATTTCATCAAGTGTAACTGTTTTTTCTTTACCATCCACTTTAATTACTGCTGTATTAGGAGTAATTTTTACTAATTTTTGTATTGCTTCTTTAGTTTTATCTTTACTAATGCCATCAATATATCTTCCAAGTTTAATGAAATAAATGACTATTGCAGATGATTCAAAATATAAGTTCATTGCTAAACCAGTACTTCCATTAAAGACCATAATCATATTATATAAACTATAAATAAAACTTGTAAGCACTCCTATTCCAACTAAAGTGTCCATATTAGGAGTCCTGTGAATTAGATTTTTATATCCATTTCTTAAAATGTCAAATCCATATATGATAAAACAAATTGTAAGAACTAGCAAACAAATCATATAATTATTTATATGAGTGTGCATATCTAAAAATGGAATCGTTGGAAGGTTTATCATATGTCCCATAGAAACATACATTAGAAAAATTGCTAAAAATGTAAACACTATAAACTTAATTTTTTCAGTTTTATTTTTAGCTTCAAGATTTATTTCTTTAAATTCTCCTAAACTTTTAAATCCAGCTTGTTTTACAAACTCTTCTAGTTTTTCCTTGTTAAGCAATTTTTCATCATACTCAATAGAAGCATTTGCCATCACTAAATTAACAGATGCATTTTTTACTCCGCTTCTGTTTATTTAAATATTTTTCTAGTCCATTTGAACATGCTGAACAAGTCATTCCATCAATGGATAAAATTATTTTTTTCATAAATTTAATCCTTTACTACTTCAAATCCTATATCTTCTACTGTTTCTTCTAGCTTTTCTTTTGATACATCTTCATTTGATGTAACTTTTACAACTCCTGTTTCATGATTTGCCAGAACCTCTTCAACTCCATCAATATTTTTTAGAGCATTTTTTACTCTGTTTTCGCATCCATTGCAAACCATTCCTTTTACATTTAATACAATTTCTTTCATTTTTAATTTTCCTCCTTAAAATTTTTTATTTATTTTGAACTAAACTTTAAATCTGTCTTTTTTTTATTTACTTTATCATTCGTATTCATTTTTACCAGTTTATCTTTTTAGTTAAATTTATAATATCTATTCTTCTACTGTACTTAAAAATTTATTATAAAAATCAACATTTACTTTTTTTAAATTTATTGGTTTAAGTTCTCTATTAGTGAAACAATGCTTTGTTTCTCCTGTTAGAACTGTCATTCCGGTTGCCTTATCTTTAACATCATATCCGACTGTCATTCTTACACCATTATACTCCTTCATTTTAACATTTATTAAAATAGTATCTCCAAATGTAACATGATGTTTATAACTAATATTTACTCCAAGTACTGGAATTGTTATTCCTTGCTTTTCAAGTTTCTCAAAAGGCATTTCTAATTTTTCAAGCCAATAACATCTAGCTTCTTCTAAAAATCTAATGTAATTTGAATGGTGTACTACTCCCATTCTGTCAGTTTCATAATAGTTTATTCTTCTTTCAAATGTAATTCCCATTTTTGTTTTTTTCGTATAACTTATTATACGAGTTTCTCCTTTCTACTTTAAAATTTTGATTGATACTTCTATAATTTTATCTGTTAAACTTCTTAAATAAACTTGTCAGTTCATCTAATATTTCTAGTTTACCTTCTTTTATATCATTTGTTACACAACTATATAAATGCTTTTCTAATACATGATTAGATAAACTTTTAATAGAATTTTCAACAGCAGATAATTGAACTAAAATATCATTACAATAACTATCTTCTTCAACCATCTTTTTTATTCCTCTTATTTGTCCTTCAATTCTATTTAGTCTATTGCATATAGCTTTTTTCTCTTCCGCTTCTCTATGAGTCTTCTTTTTACAACAATTATCTTTCATTTTATCACCCATAGCATTATATACCCCCTGAGGGTATTTGTAAATAGATTTACAAAATTTTATAATTCAATCTCTATAATTAGATTTCCTTTTATATATTTTGCACTTATGCTTCCTTCATTTAGCTCAACTAATTGCTTTGCAATAGATAAGCCTATTCCTGTTGATTTCTTTGCATTTTCTACTGTATAATATCTGTCAAATATTTTCTGCACAGTAGTTGCATCTAAAGTTTTTGCTTTATTTGAAAAAGTTATTTTTCCATTATCATCAAGTATTACTTTAAAATTGCCATTACTATATTTTACTATGTTAGATAATATATTTTCTAAAACTCTAGTCATGGAATTTCTGTCTATATTTCTATATATTTTATTTTTTGTTATTTCTATTTTTGGAGTTATATTTTTGTTTTTTAATACAACATAATTATTAGCAATTGTTTCTTCTAATAATTCATTGATTAAACATTTTTCTTTATTTATATCTGTTCCAATATCCATTGTTTTTGAAAAGTCAAATAACTGCTCTGTTAGTTGAGTAAGTTCATTAGTTTTATTTTCTACTATCTTTAAATAATTTTGTTGTTTTTCTAAATTATTGCTTTCTTTTATTAAATCAACATATCCACTTATTGCAGTTAAAGGAGTTCTCATATCATGTGAAATATTAGTTATAAGTTTCTTCAGTTCTTGATTTCCATTTTCATATACCAATCTCTGTTTTCTTAAATCTTTAAGTTCATCATTTAATTCATTAGTTAAGCTTTCGATATCTTTATCTGATGAAAATATCATAATTAAGTTGTTTGTATCTGTTTTCAAAATATTTTTTACTGATTGCTTTATCTCTCTAATAGATTTTTTCATAAAAAATATTTTAAGTAATAATGCTAAACAAATTATAAAAAGTATTATACATATAATAGTAATCAAGGCTTCCTCCTATTTTAATTCCTTTGACTTAAATAAATATACACCAATGGCATTTACAATTATTATAAGAGCAATAGAGTATTTTGGATATATGGTTAAATTATCTGTATTACCAGATGCTAATTCAAATGCTTGTCCCTGTGGAATGAAGTAGTAAACATTTTTTGCAAGTTTTACTACATCATCTCCCGGATAATTAGAATTTAATTCTTGATTAACAATAGTTTCTTCTTCATTTTTCCAATATGTATTTGTTATATATTTTTGTGCATGAGCTATATACTGCAAATTCAACACTGTTACAAACATTATAATATACACTATTACACCTATTATAGTTGAAACAGTTATTTCTGAAAACATCATCGTTACTAAATTGAAAATAGAACAATATGATATTATAACTAATGCTGTGTCTAAAATTATTTGTATAATATCTGAATAATTCATTTGAATTGCTCCATATAATGGAGTCCCTATTGCAAAAATAATTATATAGTATATTAGCCCAAAAAATAAACATGTAACTATACTAATAATAAGATTAGATAAATATATATTGGTTCTTTTATGTCCTACAATTATTTTATTTCTAATAATTCCTTCCGAATGTTCTCTTCCTATAAACAAACTTATAAATAATGAAATAAAAAGTCCTTCATAATAGATAAATTCATTGAAAAGATTCTCTAGTTTAAGTCCATTTGCAGAATACCTCATTAGAGCAAATATTGATAGTGCTACTGTAATTACAATAAATATCCAGAAAATTTTATCCTTTCTTAATCTGTAAAATCCTGCTTTTAGTAGTTTATACATTTTCATCACCTCCGACTAAGTTAATAAAGTAATTTTCAAGTGTTTCTTCCTTTTCATGGAATTCAGAGATGATGCAGTTTCTTTTTGAAAGTTCTACTATAAAATCAGTTATGTTTATGTCATTATATATATTTACAATATTTTCTGACATAACTTCATATTGCATATTTTTTTCTTCTAAATATTTAGCACATTCCTTTATATTATTTACTTTTATTTCAATTTTCTTTTTGTATTTTTCTCGTAGTTCTTTACAACTTATTTCTTTTATTATTTTTCCCTTTTCTACAAATCCATAATGGGTGGCAATTTTTGATAATTCATCTAAATAATGACTTGATATAAAAAATGTTATTCCTTTTTCCCTATTTAATTTTAATATAAGTTCTCTTAATTCAATAATTCCTTCTGGATCTAAACCATTTATTGGTTCATCTAAAATAAGTATATCTGGACCTCCAACTAATGCAATTGCTATACCTAATCTTTGTTTCATTCCTAAAGAAAAAGTTTTGGCTTTTTTATCTCCTACATTTGAAAGTCCAACAGTATCTAATATTTCTTTAATAGTATTGTTTAGTGGTAAACCCATAGTTTTGTATTGTAAAATCATATTTTCTTCTGCATTCATATCAAGATGAATAGATGGCTTTTCTATAATTGCTCCTATCCTTTTTCTAGAATTTAAAATATCTTTATCAGTGTTTTGTATTCCATAAATGCAATAAGAACCTTTGCTCGGTTTTTGTAATCCACAAATTACTCTAATAGCTGTAGTTTTTCCTGCACCATTCCTTCCTATCAGTCCATAAATTGCACCTTTTTCTATATGGATATTAAAGTCATCTAATGCTTTAAATTTTTTATACCTTTTCTCAAGATTATGTGTTTCAATAATATATTCCATAACCTCCTCCTTTCTACATATAATTTAACATTTAATAGTTAAGAAATCGGTTAAGAAAGTGTTAAGAATTAGTTAAGATTTTTTATTCTAAGAAACTTATCATTAAAGACGTTAAATAAGAGTTATGCTATGTTTTCAATTGCACATTTTAAATCCTATACCCCAAACAGATTCAATATATTCTTCATCTGTTATATTTCTAATTTTTCTTCTAATATTACTTATATGAACTTTTAATGAATTCTCATCACAGTCCAATGTATAATCACTTATAAGTTCTAATAATTTAGATTTGGTTACCACTTGTTCTGCATTTAGCAGTAATTGTTTAAGTATTGCATACTCTGTTTTAGTTAAAGAAATTGATTTATTTTTTACATATACTGTATGCTTATCCTCATCTAAAATCATGTCTTTATATTCTAGTTTCTTATTAACATTTTTATTTATTCTAAGTTGAACTTTTATTCTAGCTAGTAGTTCATCTTTATTAAAAGGTTTTGTTAGATAATCATTAGCTCCATTTAGTAATGCTTGAACTTTAGAGTCTGGTGATACTTTAGCACTTATAACTATAATCGGAATATCTTTTACTCTTTTTATTACTTCTTCTCCATTTAATCCCGGAAGCATTAAGTCTAATAAAACTAAATCTACTTTTTCCTTATCTAAAACTCTTAGAGCTTCTGTTCCTGAATAACTATCTATAACTGTATATTTTTCGTTTTCTAAAATTTCTTTTATTAGATTATGAATATACATATCATCTTCTACAATAAGAATTGTTTTCACTTTAGATATAATCCTTTCTTACTGGTTTGTTTTAGTCACTTAATTTTACTACTACAGTTCCGTTTATTATTTTTATACTATCTTTATCTGGATAATATTTCATTGTTTTGTATTCATCTGTTTCAAATATATCTTTGCTTACTCTTTCGTTTGTTAACTTAACATTTGCTCCTAAATATTCATATAAAACTTTTCTCCAGCTGTCTAAGTTACCCCACCAAATAGTTGAAGTGTCTGAAATAAATCCCCATGACCTATCAAATATTCTTCTAGCTTCAGTATCTGTATTTTTTCTGTTTAAATATTCATTACCACCAAATCCTCCTAAAGGTAATACTGGCATATCTTCTGTATAGCCATCTAGCTCTTCTATTCTAGTTAATATTCTTTCAGCTGTTAGTATTGTTTGATTTTGCATTGCTTTTATTGAAATATAAGATGCATTGTCTTGCCAAATATAAATCCAACATATTGATACTGTACAAATTATAGTTATCAATTTTAATACATTCGCCATTGTTCCCTTTTTCATACTTTCCAATATGCTAAAGAATATTGGAAATATGTAAATCATTGAACAAGCCATTAAGACATGGATATCTGTAGTTGTTGCTATTATTTCAATTACTCCAAAACATATTGGTAAAATAATTATAAAACATATAACTGCTATTTTTCTCCATAGCTTATTTTTTGAAATTACAGTTATACTTGCTATAATCGCACTTGCAAAAATTATTGCATAGAATATATTTGTTCCCCAA
This sequence comes from uncultured Clostridia bacterium, assembly GCA_947624715.1. Next base: position 15,422 of record CANQLO010000025.1, on the reverse strand, counting down.
ATTGTATTTGGTATCATTTTATCTGTGAAGAAATAGTTGAAAAAGCTTTGGTAACTTTCTGCAATGTGTTCTGGTATAGTAAATATTGTTTTTAGTCCAATTGAGTCTGCTCCACCATAACTACTTGCTTGAAATCCAAAGATTGCAAGTATAATGTGTGCAGTTATATAGAATAAAACTGTTCCTATTATAATCATTACTATACTTCTTAATAAAAATCTAAAAATTTCTTTGGCATCTTTTTGGTTTAAGATATCTAGTATTACAGTTGCTATGCACAAAACTAATGCTACTGAGAGATATGTTTGATACATTGCGATTGAAAACATTAAAAGCACACTACTTACTAATATCATATATTTTTTATCTTTATATTTTCTTAAAAGATATATTGATAGTGTTGCTAAAAGCATTCCTAACATATACGCATCTGAGCAGTAGAAAAATGTTAAAGTTGCAGAAAAATTAGGTGCAACAGCAAAGATAATTGCTAGTAAATATTTAAAATATTTATTTTTAATATCAAATATATCAATTACTAAATTTACCGTTATTGCAAGAAATACGCTACTAATTAAAGTTGCAAAAACTGGTGATACTACATTCCCTTTTAAGAATTGTACACAAACTAGTCCAAATCTTAGAAGCATTACTTCCCAGCCATTTGGATTATGATACATACTATTTATTAACGTGTCTGGTCCTGTTATCATCAATGCATATAATTGAAAATGTACAATCATTGAAACAACTAAGGTAATTATAAAAATTTTTACCTTTTCTTTGTTAAAATGAAACTTTACATCTTCTAAATCTTTTTGAAAGAAATTTTTTATTTTCATAGTCATTCTCCTTTTTATAAAAAATTATTTCTTTTATTCTTTCTTTATAAATTATTTAATTATAATTTATTTTTACCTATTTTATCATATAATGAAAAAATAAGAAATTATTTTTTACAATAATCTCTTATTTTTCATTTTAGTCTACTAGAACTATTTCATTCTTTTTCAAACTTTTTTGTACATCTATGACTCTTTGGTTTGATGAACCTTTCCATTTTAAAGTCGGATTATGTAGTTCATCAACATATTGTCCATCAACTAGAACATCTATGTATTTTAGTACTTCTTTATCTTTTAAATCTCTATCAAATTTAAATCCAGTCCATACCCATAAATTTTTTTCAGGATATTTTTGTTTAAATTCTTTAGCTAATTTAGTTGTTGCTTCAATATTATCTGGATGCATTGGCTCTCCTCCTAAGATAGATAAGCCTTTTATATATTCTTTCGAGCATAAATCCATTATACTATCTATTGTTTCTTGCGTAAATTCTTTTCCACCTTTAAAATCCCATGTTTCAGGATTAAAGCAGTTCTTACAATGGAACGCACATCCTTGCATAAATACTGAAACTCTAACTCCGTGGTCCATTTGATATATCCATTTTTCTAACTACATTGTATCTCATTTTACATCAGCTTCCTTATTATCTATATGTAATACTCTTTCTTTTATTTCTTGTGTTCTACCTTTATTCCAGAAGTTTGTACCAATATAACCACATGTTCTTCTTGCTACATTTAATGTGTTATGGTCTCTGTTACCACAGTTTGGACAATACCATTCTAGATTATCATCTATTAAGATTTCCCCTGTATATCCACATTTTTGGCAATAATCTGATTTTGTATTAAGTTCTGCATACATTATATTGTCATAAATGAATCTCATAACTTCTAATACTACGTCAAGATTATTTTGTAGATTTGGTGTTTCTATGTATGATATAGCTCCTCCCGGACTTAATCTTTGGAATTCACTTTCAAGTTTTAATTTTGTGAATGCATCTATTTCTTCAAATACTGGTACATGGTATGAGTTAGTGATGTAATTCTTGTCTGTTACACCTTCTACTGTACCAAAACGTTCTTTTAAGCATTTAGCAAACTTATAAGTTGTTGATTCAATAGGTGTACCATAAACTGAATAATCAATATCTTCTTCTTCCTTCCATTTTTTACATACATCATTAAGTTTTTGCATGATTTTAAGTCCAAAATCTTTTCCCTCTCCATTATCCGTATGAGAATGTCCTGTCATATATTTAACACATTCATAAAGGCCTGCATATCCTAATGAAATTGTAGAATATCCATGATGTAATAATTCATGAATGCTCTCACCCGGTTTTAGTCTTGCTAATGCACCATCTTGCCATAATATAGGTGCAACATCACTTAATGCATTACTTAATCTCTTATGTCTTACTTGTAATGCTCTATGGCATAGTTCTAATCTTTCATCAAATATCTTCCAGAATTTATCCATATCTTTATCTGAAGAAAGTGCAACATCTGGTAGGTTTATTGTTACAACACCTTGATTGAATCTTCCATAGTATTTTCCTTTGCCCTCAACATAGTTCTTAGCATGTGCTATGTTTCCAATAGACATTGTTCTATCAGGAGTTAAGAAGCTTCTGCAACCCATACAAGGATAACATTCTCCATCACCTTTTTCATTTTTCTTTAAGTCTAACATTACTTTTTCTGAAATGTAATCTGGAACCATTCTCTTTGCTGTACATTCTGCCGCAAGTTTTGTTAGATAGAAATATTCTCCATCTTCATTTATATTATCTTCCTCTAAAACATATAGAAGTTTTGGGAATGCAGGTGTAATATATACACCTTTTCTATTTTTGAATCCTAGAATTCTTTGTTTTAAAAATTCTTCAATAACTAAAGCTAGTTCTTTCTTGTATTCTGTTGTTTCATTCATATACATAAATACACTTAAAAATGGTGCTTGTCCGTTTGTATTAGTCATTGAATTTACTTGATAATTAAATGTTTGAACACCATCTTCAACTTCTTTTTTAGTATCTTCCCAAGCATATTTATCGCAATCTTCTTTACTTAATTTTCTTCCTTCATATTTCTTGTAGTATTTTTCATAACTGCTTCTTACAAATGGTGCTAAGTGTGTAAGAGAAACTGTTGCTCCACCATAGCTTGAAGATGTAACTGCTAAAATAATTTGAGTTGCTATTGTAGCAGCTGTTATAAATCTATGTGGTTTTTCTATCATTACTCCATTTATGATTGTTCCGTTTTGTAACATATCATCAAGATTTATTAGTTCACAATTATGTAATGCATTTTGTGCAAAATAATCTGCATCATGGAAATGTATAATTCCATCATCATGAGCTTTAACTATGTCTGCTGGAAGTAAGAATCTTCTTGTTATATCAGTACTTGTAATTCCTGCCAAATAATCTCTTTGTGTTGTTACAACTTTTGCATTTTTATTTGAGTTTTCATTGTTCCAGTATTCGTTTTCTCCTTCAATTAGCTCTTTGATTGTTTGGTCTGTTGTATTAGCTTTTCTTACTAATTCTCTTGTATATCTGTATGTAATATATTTTTTTGCTAATTGATATTTATCAAATTCCATTAATTTTTGTTCTATGATATCTTGTATATCTTCTACTAATATTCTTTTTTTATTTAAGTCTTCTATATATTGAATTATCTCTTTTATTTCCTTATCAGTTGCCTTTTCCTCTTCTCTTACTTCAGCATTTGCTTTACCAATTGCTACTCTAATCTTATTTGGATCATAGTCAACTATATGTCCGTTTCTTTTTACAATTCTCATGCTTTTTCTCCTTTTATTTATTTTATTTTCTTTACTTTCAAAAAAATTATAATAATAATCTTAAAAAATAAAAAGGTGCTATTGCAACTTTTTTAAAAATGTAATAAAATTGTTTTGGTGATGAAAATGATTAGTCCTTTTGAAGGCCTTTCTAACTTGCAAAAAGCCAGATTACTGGAAAAATTGGAAAGCCATATTTATGATTTTAATAGAAATGAAGAGATTCTTCCAAAATTAAAAAATACAAATATTTTATGTATTTTAATAGAAGGTCATGCAAAAATAGTAAACATAAACTACCTTGGAGAAGAAAGTTTAGTTGAAGAACTATTTAAAGATTACGTTTTTGGAACTAATATTTCTAACATTGATAGTTCTGATTATCAAGTTATTGCTTTAGAAAATTGTAAAGTGCTTTTAATTGATTACAATAAATTAATTGACATCAAGAATACAAACTATCAATATTATAATATTTTTATTTTTAACTTATTTCAGATAATAAACACAAAGTTCAAAGAAAATAATGATAGAATTCAGATTCTTACTAAGAAAAACATAAGAGATAAGTTACTTGCTTTTTTTGAAAATGAATATAGAAAAACTCGTTCTCAGAATATTTATTTATCTAGTAATTTTAAAAACTTGGCAGATTATCTTTCAATAAATCGATCTGCTATGTTTAGAGAAATTAAAACTTTGAAGGATGAAAACTTTATAAAAGTAAAAGGAAAAAGAATCACTTTGTTGTATGTTCCTAATATATAAAAGAGCAAGATATGATTTTCTTGCTCTTTTTATTACTATTTAAACACGTTTTGATTTAATATAAGTGAACTATATAAAAATAATACATCTTGATTTTTAAAATCAACGTAATTATCTAGTATTTTGCTTGACATATATCTTAAATCAATCAAAGTAATTTTACTATAATTATCTAATAATAATGGTGCTATACTACTACCAAATGAATCTCTAAATAAAATAAGTTCTTTGTCATCTGATGAATTTACATTTTCTATATTTGGTAAATTTTCATTCACGATTTCTTTATTAGATAAGTTCTTATTTTCAATTTCTATAATAGGAGTAGCTCCTGATAGATAAACATCATACTTATCAGATGAACTCTTCCATTTTTCAATATCATAAACTTTTTGACTTGTGTTCTTTTCATAATTATTAACTATTGAATTTTGTATTGTGTCATTTATTAAAATATTTATCGTATCTGGCTCTACCTTCATTCCAAGTTGTCCATAATAAGCACCATAAAAATCTCCTAGATTTACTATCTCATAATTATTAACCGCTTCTTTTAAATTCATTTTACTTTTTATTGTGTTTGTTATATTTTCTGAATTCATCTCTTCTTTTATTGTATTTATTTCACTTTCTATATTCATCTCATCATTTATTGTATTTATTACATTTTCTAAATTTTCCTGTTTCCAATGTAAGTCAGTTTTATAATAATCTTCTAAATCCAAACTTTTTGTTATATCTATATAATTTACATTAGGTATTATTTCACTCATTATTTCTTGCATTTCATTTACATCTATTTTTAGATAATCTGATTGCAAATAAAAATTTTTATCTGGAATAATAGAATAATATACATTATTATTTTTCAAGAATTTATCACATACATTTTTTATCTTTTCAGCTGAACTTTTTACATTTCCTTTATTTAACGGATATTCTATTTTATAAATACTTCCATCTTTTAAGAAAAGTCCATTATTATCTTTTTGTCTATATAAATTTTTACTCCAAAAAGTTTTTATACTTCTAAATGAATCTCTAAATATAAATTGGTCAACTGCATATTTATCAATATCTTCTGATGCTTTTCCACTTTTTATACTCTTAAACGTAATAGTTGGAAATTGTGCTAATTTTCTTCTTTCAGTTAACGATATCTGCTCATCTTTTTTCACTATATTTGCAATAAAGAAAATAAATAATATGCTTACAAAACCAATTACAATTATTTTATTTCTTGTTTTTTCACTCATTTACTTTACCTCGTATAAAGTATTTCTTTCTATAAAATTTATTAAAATCTAAAATATAAGAATGGATTAAACGAACCATCTACAATATAAGAAGTACATACTATTATTAATACTAGTAGGAATAATGGTTCTAGTGTTCTTGCTACTTTTTCTATTTTTTTAGAATTTGCAATATTTTTTAATAATGGAGTTGCTGATACAATTGCAATTATAATTACAATAATGTAGCTTTTCAAATAATATATGCTTTCTGGTGAAACTAGTGGAATATTGCCTATTCCTACTAAGCCTCCTATATTTTGTAATATTTCTTTTGTACTTTCTCCACTAAAAATAATAAAACTAATCATTACAATTAATAGAGTATAAATATGTGATATTACTTTAGGAACTCTATCTAAAATTTTTTGTAAAAATAATTTTTCAATTATTAGCAATATTCCAAAATATAATCCCCATATAATAAAGTTCCATGCAGCTCCATGCCATAGTCCTGTTAAAAACCATACTATTAAAATGTTTCTAATCCATTTTAGTCTAGATGTTCTATTTCCACCCAGCGGAATATATATATAATCTCTAAACCAACTACTTAATGATATATGCCATCTTCTCCAGAAATCAGTTATGCTTTTTGCAATATATGGATAATTAAAGTTTTCTAAGAAATCAAATCCAAACATTTTTCCAAGTCCTATTGCCATGTCTGAATATCCTGAAAAGTCAAAATAAATCTGTAACATTGTTGCTATTGCATATAGCCAGTAGTATAAAATGCTCATTTCTTGACTTGAGGCAAAAGTATTTATTACTAATTCTCCTAATACATTTGCAATTAAAACTTTTTTACTAAGACCTATTATGAATCTTCTTACTCCTAATGCAAATTTTTGCATAGTATGTGTTCTTCCATCTATTTGACCATCAATAGTTGTATATCTAACTATTGGTCCTGCAATAAGTTGTGGAAATAGTGAAACATACATTGCTAGTTTTAGAATGTTTTTTTGTACTTTAGCTTCTTTTCTATAAACATCTACTAAATAACTAATCATTTGAAATGTGTAGAATGATATTCCAATTGGTAAAGCTACATAAATAAAGTCAATTTTGTTTTTTAACCATAAATTGATATTTTCTATCAGAAAATTAGCATATTTAAAATACACCAATAGTCCTACACTTATAATAAGTGAAACTATAAGAAATATTTTAGAATATACTGTTTCCATATATTTATCTATCAGTCTACCAAATATATATGTAATTACAATAGAACTTGCCATAAGCAATACGTATGTAGGCTCTCCAAAAAAATAAAACACAAATGATGCTAAAAGCAATATAAAGTTTTTAAATTTATTTGGAACTATGTAATAGATTGCAAGTGTAATTGGTAAAAAATAAAATAAAAATGTTATACTTGAGAAAACCATTTTCTCTCCTTTTTTCATAAATTAGTTGCCATTTCAGTTATGGCTTTTTGTGACATTTTTTATCAAAATTGTAGGCATAAAATATAAATTATACTTTATGCCTACGATAATATTATTCTAAATTATTCTTCTGGTACAGGAAAGCTAACATCATCTGGTGGTAATTCTTCTTCCTCAGCTGTTCTCTCATATTCCTGACCTACAGTTCCAGCAACCTTTTTAAAGCTATCATAAACACTCTTAGCCATTTCTTCATTTGTCATTACAAGAAATACAATATCTCCACTATTTGTTGCATAAAGTTTATCTGCTGATACACATATCCATTTTCTTGTATCTACTTTCTCTGACATTTCTTTTGCAACTTCATTCGCATTTACTCCATTTTTTACCTTTGCAATTACTACTGAGTATGCTTGTGCATTTATTAGCGGTTCTGATACGACAGCAAATTCAAGATCATCTCCATTATCTAATCCAGTATAAGATTTCACACTGTTTGCATCTGATAAGTCAATTGTTCTGTTGTCTACATTATATAGTTCTACACTTGAACCATCATAAACCTCATCTAGTAACTTTGTTAAATCTTCAACACTACTTACTTGAACTCCACCTTCATTTGTTTTGTTATTTTTGCTTATAAGTACAATTGAAAGCATAATTACTAAAAATACAACAATAGCAACTACAAATATTACATTTTTCTTGTCCATATATTTTTCCTCCTTTTTTGTCATTATATATAAACATTATCTATATGTCAATCAGAAAAAATATTGCTAAAATTATTTTGTAATAACCAACTATTTGCGGATTCCCATATTGAAAAAGAACCAATAGTTGAAATACTATTTTTTTAGTTTTAATCCGTCTTTAAAAGCTTCTCCAACTCTTTCAGTAACTTTATAATATCCATGTGTATATGGATCAAATGCTATTGCATTTACTTTTGAAATATCTATTTTATCTTCATTCATTACACTCTCATCAGCAGTAACATTAACCACTTTTCCAATAACACCTGCTCCGTACTCATCATTTTGATATTCTATAAATTCACATTCAAAACATATTGGAAATTCGTTTATAATTGGCGCATCCACATTTTCTGATTTTGTTACCGATAATCCAATATTTTCAAATTTATTTGTTGTATTATTTCCTGATACTACTCCAAAATAGTCTGCTTCTACAACATGTTTACTATCGGCAATACTTACTGTAAAGGCTTTCCTTTCTTTAATATTTTTTACAGTTTTATGAGTTTCTGTTAAATTTAATATAACCTGTTTTGATTATATTATTAGACTAATAGTTAACTTAAATATTTAAACATTTGCTCTGGATATATTTTCAATTCTTTATTTTTAAACCTATTTATATCTATCCACATTGCATCAGTTTCACAATTATCATCAATTATATGATATTTTTCCTTATAATCATTATCTTTTATATCAACATTATAAAATAATATTAACTCATGTGCATTTTTTCCATTATAAGTGAATATATTTTCAGCAATACCTAAAAATTCTCCCACAATAATATCTATATTAAGCTCTTCTTTAAATTCTCTTTTTAATGCATCCTTACTATTTTCTAAAAATTCAATTCCTCCTCCTATACTTCTATAAAATACTTCATTTTTTACTTTATCATATCCTTTACTAACTAATATTTTATTTTCTCGCTTTACTATACCAAGAACAATTGGTCTTATTTCTTTATACTTATCCATATCTTAATCCCTCCTCTATATCTTTAATAATAATTATAATTTTTTACATTTTATATTTATTTAAATCAACTTTATACTCTTTAACAACAATTCCTTCTCTTTCTAATTTTTCTTTTTGCTTTTCTATTCCGCCAAATGCAAAATGTTTTGATAAATTTCCTTTACTATCTACAACTTTATAACAAGGATATTTATATTCATCTGGATTATTATGAAGAATATTACCTACAACTCTTGCAAGTTGTTTATTTCCTAAATATTCTGCTATTTGCCCATAAGTTACTACTTTTCCTTTTGGAATTGTTTTTAAAAACTCATATACTTTTTCTTTCATTTTTAATCTCATTCCTTCCTTGCCTTCGCTGACGCTACGTCTTCGGAAGGCACAAATCTTTATTAAAAATTTCTAGTTTGATTTTGTTACCATAATTTGATATAATATTTGTAGATGTATAGATAGACTGAAGAGCACGTCGGGAGGAGTGGCGAATAATTACCACTATTTTGTAATTATATCCCGTATTTTTATATGTGACGTGTACCTTTTAAGCACAAATGAGTGCAACATATCCTACATATAGTAGGTGGAGTGCGTAACCTTATCTTTGTATTTAACAAAGTCCGTTAATCTAGCTGGGTACACATAGTAAATGTCTATACATCTAATTAATATTAATTCAAACAAGCGTTTGCATATTGTATTTACGCTTATTTTCTATGGACTTTTTCCTATATTATTTTTCAACCTTCTCCATGAATAACTTTATATTTTTTAATCATTTAAAAAGTTCATTACTAAATCTATAATAACTTCCTTTTCTTTCGGATTTGATTCTGCAATCAACAATGTTAGAGCTGCTAAAGTATTGTTATCAATTACTTGTTTTCCATTTTTAAATAGTATATCATAAAAATCTAAGAAATATATAAATAACGTTGCTGCTATTCTTTTGTTTCCATCAATAAATACATGATTTTTAACTACTAAGTATAAAAAATTGGATGCTTTTTCTTCAACACTATTGTATATATCTTTTCCTGCAAAGCTTTGATATATATTATTTATAATTGACTCTAATCCTTTATCCCTTTCTATTCCAAATATTTGACTTTTCTCTCCAAACTTTAATTTATGAATAATATTTATGCAGTCTTGGTATTGAATAATTCTATTATCAGTCGTTCCTTTTATCTTTTTCAATGTTCTGTGATCATAATCATCTAATAAATCTAAGGCTTTTGAATAATTACCTATTACTTTTAAAATTTCTTTTGCATCAGTTGCTTCTAATCTCTCATCCATTCTATTGGCTATATCTATTAGTTTTATAGTTTTTTCTAAATATTCTAATCTCTTTTGATTAACTGCATAACCTTTTATCATATAGTCTTTTAATATTTTACTTGCCCATTTTCTAAAAATAATACCATTTTTTGATTTTACACGATAACCAACTGATATTATTACATCGAGATTATAGTATTCAACATTATAAGTTTTTCCATCATTAGCAGTTGTCGCAAATTTTGCGACAGCTGAATTATCATTTTCTAATTCTTCTCTTAATGCATTATTTATATGTTTACCAATTGTTTTTACATCTCTTTGAAATAATTGTGCTATTTGTTGTCTATTGAGCCACACTGTTTCATCTTTCATGTTTACTTCTAATTTAACATCTTGGTTTTCAAATATTATAATCTCATTTTTTCTATCTGCCATAGAATCACCTTCTTTCTTATTAAAAAGTATATCAAAAAAGGAAATGATTGTAAATAATCACTTCCTCATAAAAATAAATTTTATCTAATAAAATTTGTAAATGTAATTTCTTCTATTTCTGGTTGCTTTACGCCTTTTTCTTTTCCAGCCTCAATACACTTTAAATAATAAGCCATATTTTTACCTAATATTCTCATTATTTGCATTCCTTCTTCATCTTTCTTTACTTCTTCTGGATTAGATCCATGCACCATATTCCAGTATCTAGATGAGATTACTGGCATTTGAGTCATTGTAAAGTATTTATTCAATTGTTCAAATGTAGCAGTGGTTCCTGCTCTTCTTGCTGATACTACTGTTGCTGCAGGCTTTAGTCTAAATATATCTGAATCCGAAAAAGTTGAATAAAAAAGTCTATCCATAAAAGAGGTCATTTTTTAATTCTTTTGCGACTTCATTAAGTGCAGTATTTGTACATCCTTCTTTGTGTGGACTTCCATTTACCAATAATACTTTCATAATTCATGCCTTCCTTTCTTAAATAAATTATAGTTTATCATACTCTTCATCTGTAACAGGTTCAAGCCATTCATTAGATGCATTCTCTCCAGGTATTTCAACTGCTATATGACTAAACCATGAGTTCTTTTTTGCTCCATGCCAATGTTTTACATTAGCAGGAATTACAACAATATCTCCTACTTTTAAACTTTGTGCTGGTTTTCCTTCTTCTTGATACCATCCTTCTCCTTCAACACAAATTAAAACTTGACCTCCACCTTTTTCTGCTTTATGAATATGCCAATTATTTCTGCATTTAGGTTCAAAAGTTACGTTTGCAAATCCTATTCCACTTTCTGTTCTAGCAAGTTGCTTTAAATATGAATTTCCTATAAAATATTTTGCAAAATTTACATTTGGTTCTCCCATTCCAAATGCTCCACCATGAACTTCTTTAATACTATCATCTGCATATACTTCATTTATCATAGGGAATGTACTCCAAGCCTTTGCCCAACCAGTATAAAAGGCTAGTTGCGTAACCATTTCAACTACTTCTTCCTTTTTTATTCCGTGTTTTTTTCCCATTTCTATATGTGATTTTAGTTGTGGGTATAATCCTTGAGCCATTAAAGCTGAAATAGTAATCATACTTCTATCTCTTAATGATAGTTTATCTTCTCTACTCCAGATTTCTCCAAATAATACATCATCATTAAGCTGTGCAAACTTTGGTGCTAAATCTCCTAAATTATCTCTACCTGCGGTTTGTTTTATCATAATAAATTATCTCCTTTCTTATTATATTATACAAGATAAAGTAAGCTTTAAGTCAATACCTTTATAAAAATTTTACTCTTTTATTTTTTATCTATAACTTTTTTAATTTGTTCTAGCGAAATTGGACCATTTCTTAAAATCTTGACTTCATCAGAAGTACAATCTATAATCGTACTTGCTATTGAAAAAGAAACTTGTCCTTCCATCATTCCATCTAAAAGTGGACATGCTTTTTCTATTTCGTCTAAATTAGTACATTCTGGACTTCCACTTTGATTAGCACTTGTCATAAATATTGGACTTTCTGTTTTTTTTATCAATTCCTTTATTGATTCTGATGTAGCTATTCTTACAGCAATTGTATCTTTACCATTTGTCACATATTCTGGCAAAGTATTAATTTTATTCAAAACTATAGTAATTGGTCCAGGCATAAATGCTTTAATTATTTTTTCTGCTGTTTCATTTACAATTGCTATACTTTTTATCTGCTCCTCATCTGCACACATAACAGGGAATGATTTATTTGCAGGGCGTTTTTTTACTTCAATTAGTTTATGGTATGCTATCTTAGAATTCATTCTAGCACATATTCCAAAAACAGTATCTGTTGGAACACTAATAACTCCATCATTTTTCAATATCTGAGACAATTCTTCAATTTCATTTGGTTTATATCTTTTTATCATTTTAATTTTATTTATATATTCGCTTAAAGCTAATGGCATATATCTTTGACTTCTGATTGCATTTACTCCAAAATCTTTTAATTTATTAAATGATAACTTTCCTTTTTCATATCTTGTTACTAAATCTATTTTCATAACTTTTTGCATTTTTAAATTTTCATCTTTATATTCATAAGGAATATTTACTTCTATTACTTTAAATTTATACATAATTGATGAATAAGGCTTGCCAACATATATATAAACAATATCATTTACTTTAATATCTGTGCTTTGCTTCCACATTATTGTATTGCTTTTCTCTAATGCTTTATCTATATCAAAATATTTTGGATTTGCAGGTACTATCCACTCATTTTTTGCACTATTTTTATTTGTAATCGTATATGAATGACTTTTCTCAATCAATTGCATTATTTTTTCATCTGCTATAGTATTGTCTAGTATAACTGTAATCCAACTTTTCTTATTCATATGATATGCAGGATAAAATCCATCTTGTTTTAGTAAAGATTCTATTTCATTTGGTTCTAATTTTATATCGATTATTTCTACTTCTCCATTAGATTTTCCATCTAATTTATTTTTATCAATATTCATTATTATGCCATACCATTTTCTACTATCTTTATTCCTAAAAGTAGCATATCCTGGGAACTTTTCCCACTCAAATTCTGGTTCATCTCCATATTTTTTATATATTGCTTTTGTTATTCTGTTTGATTGATTGTATATAAAAGATTTTCTAGTAAAACAATTACTTCTAATATCTTTTAATAAATTTGTAAATTCATCTCTAACTTGTCCTACAAAAGAGCCTGTACTATCTTCTAAGCGAAAATTAGTATATTCATCTCCAAAAGCTAAATCGTAAACTTTACCTTTAACTATTCCATTATTATTTATTTCAATATCTACTCTAAAAGTATTATTCATAATATTTTTTGAATACTTATATAAAGACTTTTCTTTCTTAAATCCATATTCAGATATTTTATCAAAATCAATCTTTGTTTTTCTAAATAATTCTTCTTCGATAGTCATTTTATTCTCCTCTGCCAATTACTATTTATTTAAATATAATATATCAAAAAAGCAAGTGATTGTAAACATTTTCACTTGCTTATACAATTTATCTCTTATTTAATAAAACTTTATTATATTTCTTGACATTTTACTTATAACATATTATAATAAATATAGGAAATGACAAATCCACAAACGTGGTTTTGCCCAGATAAAGATTTAATAAACCATTAGCTAGGCACAGCAGAATGGTTTATTTTTTATTTATGTAGTTGCTTATCAATCCAGTTCTTATACAGAACTGCTGTCAAGGCAACGTTTAATGTTAAAGAAAACATTAATGATAATATTAAAAATAGTATCACTTTAACCATAAACATCACCACCTTTCCTACGAAGGTTCGTAAAATTGGTGGCAAAACCACATCTACTAATTATCATTTCCTACGTTAATTATTATACAATAATTTTTTTATTCTGTCTATAAAATTTAGAAGATTTTTCCAAATTGTTCAATAACAATTCCGTTTCTATTTTCGAAGATTCAAAATCAACAAAAATGGCTGAAAATACTTCTTTTAATTCCAAAACTTGTAATTTATTATTCTATTTTACTATGAATCTATATATAGCATAAGCCACCCATATCAACCAAGAATATGCCCAAACATTAAATACTATACTTACTATTAAATATATAACTGCAACTATAATTGCTATTATCCAATTCTTCATTTTCTTTTTATCCATATTTACCACCTAATTTATAAATTACTATTTATCTAACTAAAGTATAATAAAATTAAGTGATTGTGCTTACCATTGAAGATTACCAGATTTATTTATTTCAAAAGGGATTTTTATTATATCTCCCTTTTTATTTTCAATTCTTAATACATATTTTCCTACTTCCAATTCATCCTCTAACTCAAAATAATTAGCACTATTAATAGTTATTTTATATTCTGTTTCATCTAGAAGTTTATTATAAGAAATTTCTGAGGTTTCATACTGTTTTACAATTTTTTCTTGTTCGTTATCCTCTTTTTTTACTATTTTTATTTTAATTTCATCTGAGAAGAAGTTTTTAATAGGATAATTTCCATTAGTTTCATTTACAATAAGAGCTAATTTTTTTTCATTAGAAAGAGATAATTGTGATAGATAATAATTATAACTCAAGTCATCCTCTGTCATGTGATTATCACTATTATCACCTATGACTTTAATCATTTTAATATTATTTATTTTTTCAGGATGATAACCAATGGCAAAATCAACCTTATTTTTTACTTTGTATAAAGCTTTTATTGTATCACCAATATTTAGATTAGAAATACTTATTTCTTTTCCGTTAATATCTTTGACTTTCATTTTATCATTTTTAATATCTAAAATATATTCTAGTTCTGTTGTATCGACAGAACTTTTTAAAGTGATTTCCTCATTATCTTTATAAACAATAATTCCAGTAACAAAAGGCAATTTGGATAAATATATGCTTTCATATATTACATACATTAGAGCACATAAAACTACTAATACAAGTAAGACTATTATTATAATTCTTAATTTGTTTTTCATATCGTTCTCCTCTCTTAACAACTTGCTATTTATCTGATTAAAGTATATCAAAAAAGCAAGTGATTGTAAATATTCACTTGCCCTGTTAATTTTATCTGATAAAAATTTTTAAAGCCATTCATTGTATTTTTTAATGTATAATTTCTTTACTATATTAACTACCAAAACGTATATTAAAATTAATATAATCGCCCATAGATAAAATTTAAATGGTAAAATTACAAATCCAAATGTTGTAATTTTACT
>CANQLO010000024.1 GCA_947624715.1 uncultured Clostridia bacterium | reverse complement strand
GAGTTGCAAACATTTATTACATCCAAAATATCAGAATCTACTCCCGTTATATAATTTAATTTCTGGGGGTAAGGGGGGAACTATGCCCTTTTTTATTATTTTGGTTTTAATTTTCTTACTAATTCTTTCAAACTAAATTCCTTTCAAATATTATTATAATTAATATATTTTAGAGCTTTTTAACATTTAAAGGTTAAAAAGCTCTAGGCTATTATTTAACTGGTTCTAACTTTTCCATTCCACCCATATATGGTCTTAAAACTTCTGGAACTGTTACACTACCATCTTCATTATAGTTATTTTCAACAACTGCAATTAAACCTCTTGGAGAAGCAACAACAGTATTATTTAAAGTGTGTAAATAATAATTTCCATTTTCACTTTTAGCTCTTATTCCAAGTCTTCTTGCTTGAGCATCTCCTAAAGTAGAACAACTACCAACTTCAAAATATTTTTGTTGTCTTGGAGACCAAGCTTCAATATCACATGATTTTACTTTTAAATCAGCTAAATCTCCTGAACAACATTCAAGTTGTCTAACAGGAACATTCATACTTCTAAAGAAATCAACAGTTAATTTCCACATCTTATTATAATAATTCATTGATTCTTCTGGTTCACAAATAACAATCATTTCTTGTTTTTCAAACTGGTGTAAGCGGTATAATCCTCTTTCTTCTAGCCCATGAGATCCTATTTCTTTTCTAAAACATGGAGAGTATGATGTCATTTTTATTGGTAAGCTTTCCTTTTTTATAATTTGGTCCTTAAATTTTCCAATCATAGAATGTTCAGAAGTACCTATTAAAAATAAATCTTCACCTTCAATTTTGTACATCATTGCATCCATTTCCTCAAAAGACATAACACCTGTTACAACATCAGAGCGGATCATAAAAGGAGGAATAGCATAAGTAAAGCCATTATTTATCATATAATCTCTAGCGTAAGCTAGCATTGCTTCATGAAGTCTTGCGATATTTCCTAATAAGTAATAGAAACCAACACCACTTGTACGACCTGCTGACTCTTTGTCTAATCCACCTAGAGCAGTAATAATATCAGCATGATGAGGAATTTCGTAACTAGGAACTTTAGGTTCACCAAATCTTTGAACTTCAACATTTTCAGAATCATCTTTTCCAATAGGAACAGATGAATCCATAATGTTAGGGATTTTCATCATTCTAGATTTTATTTCTTCACTATATTTTTCTTCTAATTTTTCATTTTCTTCAAGCTCTCTATTTATATCTTGAACTTGCTTTTTTACATTTTCAGCTTCTTCTTTTTTACCATTTTTTATAAGAACACCTATTTGACTACTCAAGGAGTTACGATTACTTCTCAAATTATCTCCTTTTAATGTAACTTCTCTGTTTTTCTTATCAAGCTCAATTACTTCATCTACAAGAGGAAGTTTGTAATCTTGAAATTTTTTCTTGATATTTTCTTTTACTAAATCTGGGTTCTCTCTAATTAGTTTAATATCAATCATTATAATCACTCCTTATAATTAAACTTAGGTTTATTAAAGCCTATAAATATACATATTATTTTACCATTTATTTGTTAATATTGTCAAGGGTGTCAATGAGGACGGCAGGATTTTGACATTATTGAAGAAAATTTATTTTGAAAACGTTATAATTATAGATTTAAACATTGTATTTTACATTAGAATTACAATTTCTAAAAATATGAATATTTGGAAATTCTTGTGAATATAATATTAAGTGTAAATTATAAATATATTGGAGGAAAAATGGGGGAAAAGTTTTTAACAGATAAAGTTTTTATAGAAATGACAGAGGAGGAGGAAAAAAAAGAAATATTAAGGAACATAATAAACACAAGAGCTCAACTTACTAATGCAAACAGAAATTTTGAATTTGCTAATACAAATGACTTAGTTGACTATTATATTTATAAAATAAAGGCAATTCAATCAAAGCTAGATAGTTTAATAAAACTTGCAAAAGTTAGAGGAATAGAAGTAGAAAAACTTGCTTAGAATTATCATAAAATAAATTTGTCCATCATACAATTAAATCAAAGGTGGGACAAAGATGGACAATAGGATTATTTTATCATTTATAGCTTGTATAGCAATTTTAATTGTTTTTGGAAAATATTTTTCTTTTCCATTAAAGAAGATTATAAAATTAATAGGAAATTCTATTTTAGGAGCATTAATTATATTTTTGATAAATTTGGTAGGGACTTCTTTTAATTTTCATATAGGATTTAGTATAGTTAATTCGGTAGTTGTTGGAATTTTAGGAATACCAGGAGCATGCTTATTAGTTTTGTTAAAGATATTTGGAATAATTTGATGTCAAAGGGATGGAGGTTATTGACACAAAATGTCAAAATCCTCCGTCCCCTTTGACACCATTGACATTGACAATTATTCAACAGTAACAGATTTAGCTAAGTTACGTGGCTTATCAACATCTAATTTTTTATTTTTAGAAATGTAATATGCAAAAAGTTGAAGAGGAATAACTGATAAAATAGGTGATAGATAAGAATCAGTATCTGGTATGTTAACTATTAAATCAATTTTATCATTTTTTATTTCTTGATTTGTAATTAATAAAACACTTGCTCCTCGAGTGATTGCTTCCTCTAAATTGCTTAGAGTTTTTTCAGTTGTTATATGATTTGTTGCAATTCCGATAACAGTAGTGCCTTTTTCTATTAAGGCAATAGGACCATGTTTTAATTCTCCTGCTGCATAAGCCTCTGAATGTATATATGATATTTCTTTTAATTTTAAAGAACCTTCCATTGAAACAGCATAGTCTAAGCCTCTTCCAATAAAATATAAATCTTTTTGTTTATAAACTTTTTCTGCAAAATCTTTTATTTGATCCATTGTTTCTAACGTATCTTTAACTTTATCAGGTAACTCCAATAAGTCAATTTTAAATTTATTTAATTCGCCAGAAGTATATCCTAATGACTCAGCAATGTAAATTGCTAAAATATTTAAAATAATAACTTGACAAGTATATGCTTTAGTTGAAGCAACTGCTATTTCAGGACCAGCATGAGTATATAAAGTGTAATCAGATAGTCTTGTTATAGAACTACCAATTACATTTACGACAGAAATAGTTGTAGCACCAGCTTTTTTTGCTAATCTTAAAGCAGCTATTGTATCAGCAGTTTCACCTGATTGACTAATGAAAATACATAAAGTATGTTCATTAACTAAAGGATTTCTATAACGAAATTCTGAAGCCATATCAACTTCAGTTGGAATCTTGCAAAAATTTTCTAAAGAATATTTTGCAGCTATTCCAGCATGCATTGCAGTTCCACAGGCTACTATGTATATTTTATTAAATTTAGTAAAATCAAGACCTTCTAATTCAAGATTAACTTTTTCATTTAAAGATAATCGTGAACCAATAGTTTCACGTATTGCTTGGGGTTGCTCATAAATTTCTTTTAACATATAATCTTCAAAACCGTTCTTTTCACTACTTTCAGCATCCCATTCGATATTTTTAACATCTTTTTGAGTTTCTATTAAATTAATGTCATAAAACTTAATACTATCTTTTTCAACAACACCGATTTCTTCTTCATCTAAGAAATAGAAATTATTTGTATGAGTTAAAGCAGCAGGAATATCTGAAGCAATGTAATTTTCATCATTTCCGATTCCAATAACTAATGGACTATCTTTTTTGGCAACAATTATTTTATCAGGGAATAAAGGAGAGATAACCTCTATTGCATAACTTCCTTTTAGTTTTTTCATAGTTTTAGAAACTGCTTCTAAAATATTTCCATTATAATTCATGTGTATTAAATTTGGTATAACTTCTGTATCTGTTTCAGAGTACAAAGTATATCCATTATCTTGCAGCATCTTTCTTAACTCAACGTAGTTCTCAATAATTCCATTATGAACAACAGCAAACTGTTTTGAATTATCAAGATGAGGATGAGAATTTTCCTTAGAAGGCACACCATGAGTAGCCCATCTAGTATGAGCTATACCAACGGTTCCTAACAAAGTCTCCAATTCTGGATTATCCTCTAAACTTTTAACTCTTCCTTTATCTTTAACAACTTTTAATTCATATTCATTATTTGATTGATTAAGTACAGCGATTCCTGCTGAATCATAACCTCTGTATTCAAGTGAAAGCAAACCATTTATAAGAACTGGCACAGCTTTCTTATTACCTATGTATCCAACAATTCCACACATATTATGCCTCCTTATTTTTTATAGTATATAATATATAACAAAATAAAAAAAAGTGTCAATAGGGACGGATTGTCAACGGGACATGTCAACGGGGACGGAGATGTCAACGGGGACGGAGATGATTGACACTTTTTTTCATGGCAGACAATTATTGTCAAAAACCTCCGTCCCCGTTGACACGTTGACATTAACATTGACAGAAAAGCCTATTTTTTGATATAATTTATATATGTTTAATATAGAAGAAGAATTAAAAAAATTGCCTCAAAAACCGGGCGTATATATCATGCATGACAAAAATGACAAAATAATATATGTAGGAAAGGCAATTTCATTAAAAAGAAGAGTAACTTCATATTTCAGAAAAACAAATAAAACTCAAAGAATATTGAATATGGTAGCTTTAATAGACCACTTTGAGTATATTGTTTGTGATAACGAAGCAGAGGCACTTATATTAGAATGTAATCTAATTAAGAAAAATATGCCTAAATTTAATGTGCTTTTAAAAGATGATAAAACTTATCCATATATTAAAATAAATGTAAAGGCTGATTTTCCAGATATTTATATTACTAGAAAAATCTTAAATGATGGAGCAAAATATTTTGGACCATATCCAAATGCTGGTGCTGCAAAGGAAATGGTTGATTTTATTAAATCGAAATTTAAGATAAGACAATGTAAAAGTTTTAAATATAAAGATAGAGCTTGTCTTAATTATCATATAAAAAAGTGTTTAGCTCCATGCATGGGGTATATTTCAAAAGAGGATTATAGAAAGCAGATAAATCAGATAATTTCCATTTTAGATGGAAAAATTGATGATGTAAAAAAAGAACTAAAAAAGGAAATGATTAGTTTATCTGAAAAACAGGAATTTGAAAAAGCTGCTATTGTAAGGGATGAACTTATAGCAGTTGAAAGAATTTCACAAAGACAAAAAGTTTCGAATATATCCGATAATGATATAGATGTAATTGGAATAGCTAGAAATGAACAAGAAATATGTATAGATATTTTCTATATTAGAAATAGCAAAATGGTTGGAAGAGATAACTTTTTCTTAAAAGGGCTTAATGATGAAGATAATAAAGAAATTATATCAAATTTTATTAAACAGTATTACACAGGAAGAACATTTTTCCCAAATAAGATAATGATTAGAGATGATTTTGAAGAAAGAGAACTTTTGGAAGTATGGCTTACTAAAGAAGCGGATAGAAAAGTTGAAATAAAAGTTCCTCAAAAAGGTGAAAAAATTAAACTTGTAGAAATGGCTGAAAACAATGCTAAAATTACACTAGACAATAAAGAAAAATCTCATAAAAATGTTATTGTAGAATTGAAAGATGTACTTAATTTAGATAGGCTTCCAAGAAAAATAGAATCTTATGATATATCAAATATTTCAGGTGAATATATGGTCGCCGGAATGTGTGTTATGATAGATGGACAGATTAAGAAAAATTTATCAAGAAGATTTAAGATAAAAACAGTCTATGAACAAGATGATCCTAAATGTATGGAAGAGGTTGTGACTAGAAGACTTAGACATTCAGTAGAGTTAAGCGGTAAAGAAAACTTGCCAAAAGAAGTTATAGAAAAGTATGGGGACTCAAAAGGATTCGGAAAACTTCCTGACTTGATTCTTGCAGATGGTGGTATTACACAGATAAAAGCAACAATGCAAGCAATTAAAAATATTGAAAAAGAAATAGGAAAAAATTTAGACATCAAAGTTTATGGAATGGTTAAAAATGATAAACATCAAACAAGGGCTTTAATGGATGTTAATAGAAAAGAAATAGAAATATCAGAAGATTTATTTAACTTAATAACTAATTTCCAAAATGCAGTACATGATACTGCAATAGGATATCATAAATTTTTAAGAGATAAATCTATGACTAAATCTAAGCTAGATGAAATAAGTGGAATTGGTACAGTAAAGAAAATAGCATTATTAAAGGAATTTGGTAGTGTAGAAAACATAAAACAAGCAAGTGTTGAAGAAATTGCAAAAATAAAAGGTATAAATAGTACTCTGGCTCAAAAGATAAAAGATAGTTTGTAAAAAAATAAAAGATTAAATTAAAAGATAGTTCGTAAAAATAAAACTTTAGATTGAAAGATAATATTTTAGCAGAAATACAAAGAATAATTTATAAAAATGTAAATTTAAGTAAAAACTAGACGAACGATTTATAGAATAAAAAATCATACCCTGAATATATTTATTATAGGAGGGGAGTTATGGGTAAAAAAATATTTATAAGTTTAGTAGTTTTAGCAGTTTTTGTACAAGCTATGTTAGGAGTTATGATATACAATTTTGTAATGATGCTTAGTTTATTATAAATAATGCAACTAGGCTTGTCTCATTGAATTGGCTTAGCTTTGTTGTTGTGTCAGCCTAACTTGTTGCAAGTGATTTAGAAGCTTAGCTTATTGTAAATCTTGAAAGGATGTAATAATGGATATAGCAAATAATTGGAAAGATTACGAAATATTAGATATGGCAAATGGAGAAAAGTTGGAAAGATGGAATAATGTTTTATTAGTAAGACCAGACCCACAAATTATATGGAAAGACAAAACTTATCCACAGTTGTGGGAAAAAGCCAATGCAATTTATAAGAGAAGTAGCACTGGTGGAGGTGCTTGGGATTATAAAAATACTATTCCAAAATCTTGGCAAGTTAAATATAAAGATTTAACATTTAATATAAAGCCTATGGGATTTAAGCATACAGGCTTATTTCCTGAGCAAGCAGTTAATTGGGATTGGATGATTGAAAAAATTAGAAATAGTGATAGAGAAATTAAGGTATTAAATTTATTTGCATACACAGGAGGAGCAACTGTTGCTTGCCTTTATGCAGGTGCATCAGTTACACATGTTGATAGTTCAAAAGGTATGGTAGAATGGGCAAAAGAAAATGTAACAAGTTCTGGATTAAGAGAAAGACCGGTTAGATTTTTAATAGATGATGTTGTTAAGTTTGTAAATAGAGAAATAAGACGTGGAAATAAATATGATGCAATTATAATGGATCCACCTTCTTATGGAAGAGGAACTAATGGAGAAGTATGGAAATTTGAAGATAATATTTCTGATTTAGTTAATCTATGCATGAAAGTTTTATCTGACAAACCATTATTCTTTTTAATAAATTCATATACAACAGGGATATCAAGTATTGTTCTAGAAAATATGTTAAGAACAATGCTTCCAAGTAAATTAAAAGGAAAGTTTTCAAGTGGTGAAGTAGGACTTCCAATGAAGAATTCTAAGTTAGTACTTCCATGTGGAATTTATGGAAGATGGGAAAGCTAGAATTGAATAGAAACTATAAAGAATAGCTAATAAAGGAATAATGCAAAGAAATAGTAAAATTAAAAAGGAAAATTAAATGAAAGTATTATATGAAGATAATCACATAATTGTAGTAGAAAAAATAGTAAATATTCCATCACAAGCAGATAAGACTGAAGATAAAGATATGCTTACTATTATAAAAGAATATTTAAAAGAAAAATATGATAAGCCGGGAAATGTTTATTTAGGACTAGTACATAGATTAGATAGACCAGTAGGCGGAGTTATGGTATTTGCAAAAACATCAAAAGCTGCATCAAGACTCAGTGAACAAGTAAGAAATAAAACTCTAAAAAAGACATATTTAGCAATAGTTAATGGAAAAATGGAAAAGACAAAAGATACTTTAGAGGACTATTTGTGGAAAGACCAGAAAAATAATACAAGTTATGTTGTTAGGGAAAATAAGAAAAATAGCAAAAAAGCAAGTTTAGATTATGAAGTTTTAAAATATGATGAAAAAGAAAATGTATCTGTATTAAAAATAAACTTACATACAGGAAGACATCATCAAATAAGAGTACAGCTCTCAAGCAGAGGACACAGCATAATAGGTGATGGAAAGTACCATGGAAGAGAATCAAATAAAAACTTATGCCTATGGGCATATAGATTAGAAATAGAACATCCAACTACAAAAGAAAAAATGAAATTCGAAGACTTACCAGAAAAAATAGGAATGTGGGAACAGTTAAAAGAGCTTGATTTAGATAATTATAATGGATAAAAAAAATAGGCTAATGTATTAGCCTAATTTTTTTAAATCATTATCTTCAACTTCTGAAATTTTTAAATTATCAATAGCAAACTTCAAACAATCATTAATAAACTCATTAATAGAGATTAAATTATTATCTTCTACTATCTTTTTAATATTATCCAATGTATCAGTCTCTATTCTAGCAGTAAATTGAGTATAATCTTTTCTTCTTCTACTTTTTATAATAAAATCAGCCATTTTTTTTCACCTCTTTATCTATTTTATAACAATAAAATTAATAAAAATATGGTCATCAGTGAATATTTTATAATATCATCATTGAATTTAAAATAGAGTTATAATGTCAATGTCAATAGGGACGGAGGTTATTGACATAGTAAGAAATATAAAAAGTCTATATACAGGTGTTAGCAATATCACTTGTATATTTTTATGATTAATTTAAACAATAAATATTGAAAAAAATAAAAAAGTGTATTATTCTTATTAAAGAATAGGAAATTATTATAAAGCAAACTATAAACATTCTTGTATGAGCATTTTGATTGAGTTTATGTAAATATAATTATGCGGAGGAAAGTTATGGAAATTACAGATGAAGAAAAAAAGAAGATTCAAGGTATGATAGATGATTTAGTAAAAAGAGCAAGAGTTGCATCAGAAAAATATATGAAGTTAGACCAAAAGCAAGTTGATGATATTGTAAAAGCAATGTCAATGGCAGGAGAAGAAAATCATATGAAACTTGCTAAAATGGCAGTTGAAGAGACTGGAAGAGGAATATATGAAGATAAGATTACTAAAAATATGTTTTCAACAGAATACATTTATCATAGTATAAAAAATGATAAAACAGTTGGTGTAATAAATGATAATGATGAAGAAGGATATGAAGAAATAGCAGAACCAATTGGTGTTATTGCAGGTGTAACACCTGTTACAAACCCAACATCTACGGTTATGTTTAAGTCTCTTATTTCTGCTAAAACAAGAAATGTTATCATATTTGGATTTCACCCAAATGCACAAAAGTGTAGTACTGAGGCTGCTAAAATTTTAAGAGATGCAGCTATAAAAGCAGGTGCACCAAAAGATTGTATATTGTGGATTGAAGAACCATCTATAACAGCAACAACTTTACTTATGAATCACCCAGGAGTGGATTTAATTTTAGCAACTGGTGGAACAAGTATGGTTAAAGCTGCATATTCTTGTGGTAAGCCAGCATTAGGAGTAGGTCCGGGAAATGTACCTTGTTATATAAATAAAAGTGCTAAATTAAAAACTTCTGTAAATGATTTAGTAATGTCTAAATCATTTGATAACGGAATGATATGTGCATCAGAACAATCTGTAATAGTTGATGAAGATATACATGAAGAATTTGAAAAACTCATGAAAGAAGATGGTTGCTATTTTCTTAATAAAGAAGAAACTATAAAACTAAGAAAAGAAATGTTTAGTGAAGATAAATTAAATAGTTTTGTAGTAGGAAAGAGTCCATATGATATTGCAAAAGCAGCAGGAATAGAGATTCCAAAAGAAACTAAAGTTTTAGTACTTAAAGAAAATGGTGTAGGAATAGAATTCCCATTTTCTCAAGAAAAATTAAGTCCAGTATTAGCTTATTACATCGTAAAAAATGCTAGTGAAGGTATAGAATTAGCAGAAAAATTAATAGAATTTGGAGGAAGAGGACATTCTGCTGTAATCCATGCAGAAGATGAAAAAGTTATACAAAAATTTTCAGAAATTGTGAAAGTAGGAAGAATTATAATAAATTCACCATCAACACATGGAGCAATAGGAGATATTTACAATACAAACTTGCCATCACTTACTCTCGGATGTGGAACTTTTGGAGGAAACTCAACAACATCAAATGTTTCAACAGTAAACTTAATAAATGTAAAAAGAGTAGCAAAAAGGAGAGTTAATATGCAATGGTTTAAGATTCCAAATAAAATATATTTTGAAGCAGGTTCACTAGGCTATCTAGAAAAAATGCCTGACATAACTAGAGCATTTATAGTAACAGATCCGGGTATGGTTGAATTAGGAAATGTTGATAGAGTATTATACTACCTAAGAAAAAGAGAAAAATATGTACATTCTGAAATTTTTAGCAGTGTTGAATCAGATCCTTCTTTTGATACAATAAAAAAAGGAGTAGAAATGATAAATGAATTTAAGCCTGATGTTATAATCGCAATAGGCGGAGGAAGTGCTATTGACGCAGCAAAAGGAATGTGGCTATTTTATGAACATCCAGATGTAGATTTAGAAGGTATGAAACTTAAATTCATGGATATTAGAAAGAGAACATATAAATTCCCAAAACTAGGAAAGAAAGCACAATTAGTTGCAATTCCAACAACATCAGGAACAGGTTCAGAAGTAACATCATTTGCAGTAATTACAGATAAAGAAAATAATAAAAAGTATCCATTAGCAGATTATGAATTAACACCTAATGTTGCAATAATTGACCCAGATTTGGTAATGACACTTCCAAAAACAATTACTGCAGATACTGGTATGGATGTTTTAACACATGCAATAGAAGCTTATGTATCAAATATGGCGTCAGACTATACTGACGGCTTAGCTGAAAAAGCATTTGAATTAGTATTTAAAAATCTAAGGACAGCTTTTAATGATGGCAGCAATAAAGTAGCAAGAGAAAAAATGCACAATGCAAGCACAATAGCAGGAATGGCGTTTACAAATGCTTTCTTAGGTGTATGCCATTCAATGGCACATAAAATTGGAGGAGAGTTCCATTTGCCACATGGAAGAATAAATGCAATACTTCTACCTTATGTAATTAAGTATAATGGAGTTGATAATCCAACTAAATTTGTATCTTTCCCAAAATACGAATTTTATATTGCAAAACACAAATATGCAGATTTATCAAGAAGAATGAACTTTCCAGCTTATACAGATGATGAAGGATTAGATTCACTAATTAGAGAAGTAAGAAAACTAGATGATGATTTAGGAATTCCAAGAAGCTTTAAAGACGCAGGAATAGATGAAAAGGAATTTCTAGAAAAAATAGATATGATTTCAGATAGAGCATTCGAAGATCAATGTACATCATCAAATCCTAGAGTGCCATTGGTTCCAGAGATAAAACAAATTTTATTAGATAGTTACTATGGAAATTTATAAAACAATCTTGTCTAAATTTTATCTATAATAAAAAATAATAGGAGGATTAGTATGGAAGAAATTAAGAAAATTTTGAAAAAAACAGGTACTACTTCTATATTAGAATCAGTAATATTTGCTATTATTGGTCTAATAATTGTATGGAAGCCAGAAGGAACAGTAAAACTTATTTCATATATTTTGGGTATAAGCTTTATTGTTATAGGAATTTTAAAAGTAATTAGATTTTTTGCAATAAAAGAAAAGGATAACTTTTATAATTATAATTTGATATATGGGATAATGGCATGCATAGTAGGAATCATTATTATAGCTTTTAGCAATACAATAAGTTCAATTATTAGAATTGTAATAGGAGTATGGATTATATACAGTTCGTTAATGAGAATGAACTTATCTATAAAACTAAAAGGATTAGACTCAAATATATGGATCTATAGTTTAGTTTTATCAATTGTTATGTTTATATGTGGTTTATATATTATAATAAACTCAGGAGCAGTTATTTTTACAATTGGAATCATGATGATAGTTTATGCAGTTATAGATATTATTGAAAATATAATATTTATAAAAAATGTAAAAGAAATGTTTTAATAAAACAAAGCTAATTATTTAAAAGGAATAAAATAATATGATAGAAAAGATAAAAAAAGCTTTAAAAAATGTAAAAATAGAGTATGTATGTATAATAGCAATATTTGTTTTTATGTTAATAATAAATACATTAGCACCAATTACAGGAGATGACTGGGGAAATGCTGCACCACATTTTTCTTTCATAGATTCAATAAAAAGCTCAATCAGCTATTACAAAACATTTGAAGGTAGGTTTATTGGAAGAATATTAATAAATTATATGGCATCAAGGAAAATTCTTTACAATTTACTAACTTCTTTTGCTATAGCAAGTATTGTATATTCTGCGTATAAGCTTATTGACAATAAGAAAAATCAACGATATCCAATTATTTTATTTATAATAGCATTATTATTAGTAAATAGGCATATGTTTGGTCAAGGATATATATGGATTGCAGGTGGAGTTACATATTTATATCCAACCGCTATTGTATTGGGAATAGTCTCATATTTAATAAATAAAAAAGAAACTAAATTTAAGATAACAGAAAGTATAATATTAATTATTTTGAGCTTAATAGGGACATGTTTTGTCGAAAATATTGCATTCGCACTTGTATGCACTTGGCTATTTTATAACATATATAATTATGTAATAAATAAAAAAGTTCAAGCTGTTCCAATCATATGTTTAATATGCTCAATTATAACTTTTATAATAATGATTTGCAGTCCAGGTTCAGCTAACAGATTAACAGAAACACCAGAATTTGCTCAATTATCATTAATAGAAAAAATTATATATAATATAGATAATTGTATACAATTTCTTTATGCAAGAAATGCAATTTTATTATTGTTAATGTTAATTCCTATTAATAATATTTTATATAAAAAGATAAAAAAGAAATCAGTAAAAATACCAATTATGATAATACTTAATTTATTTTGCATAGCAAATATTTTACAAAGAATACAATATATGATTCCAGTTACAATAAATAGATTAAATTTTGCAGACAATTTTATCTTAAATTCAAAAATAATAGCAATTCCATTTTGGACAATCTTTACTGCATTATATTTATATAGTATTATAGATACATATAAAGAAAATAAAAGAAAATTAATAATATATATTATGATTTTTGCAATTGGCGTTTTATCAATATTTAGTATGTTGGTTTCACCTGTTTGGGGAGATAGGATATCAGTACTAAATACTTTCTGCCAATATATAATATCAATTTCTCTAATTACAAATATAATAAAAACAAAAAGAATAGAGAAAGTGTTAATTTGCATTTTAATACTTGTTTGTATCTATTATCTAATTATTTTTATATATGTAGCAAATACTCAAAGAATAAGAGAACAAGAAATAAAACAATGTCTAGATAATAATGAAACAGTATTGCATTTAACCAAATCTCCTATATTAATAATGCAAAATTATAATCCACAGGATGAATATTTTGTTAAAGTTTATAAATTGTATTATAATTTGCCAGAAAATGTAGAAATAGAATTAAAAAGCCCAGAAATAGAATTAATGATTAGTAATTTTATAGATAAAAATAGATAAAAGATATTTTTTATGAAAAGGAGGATTAAATATTTATGATATCAGAAAAATTAAAAACAGGAGATGAAGTAAGGGTAATAGCACCATCAAGAAGTATGGCTATTATTGGAGAAGATAGTAAAAAAATAGCTACGCAAAGATTAGAAGAACTAGGATTAAAAGTAACTTTTGGAAAATATGTTGATGAAGCAGATGAGGATTATTTGGCAGCATCAATAGAACATAGAGTAGAAGATTTAAATGAAGCATTTAGAGATAAAAATGTAAAAGCTATATTAACAGTAATTGGAGGATTTAATTCTAATCAATTGTTAGATTATATTGATTATGAGCTAATCAAACAAAATCCGAAAATATTTTGCGGGTTTTCTGATATAACAGCTCTTTCTGATGCTATATACGCAAAAACGGGATTAGTAACTTATTCTGGACCACATTATTCAAGCTTTGGTATGCTTAAAGGTTTTGAATATGAACTTGAATATTTCAAAAAAATGTTTTTTGAAAATGAAGAAATAGAAGTAACATCATCAAAAGAATGGAGTGATGATGCATGGTTTATAGATCAAGAGAATAGAGAATTTATAAAAAATGAAGGAATGTTTGTAATTAATGAGGGAATGGCCGAAGGCGAAATTGTTGGTGGAAATTTATGTACACTAAATTTACTACAAGGTACGAATTATATGCCAAATATTGAAAATAAAATTTTATTTATCGAAGATGATGGAGCGGCAGATAAACGTTATTTATTAGAATTTGACAGAAATTTGCAGTCTTTAATTCATATGCCAGA
Source organism: uncultured Clostridia bacterium (assembly GCA_947624715.1). The sequence continues at coordinate 14,636 of CANQLO010000024.1, read as the reverse complement.
ATTCAAGAAAGTAAGAGGAATAGTTTTAGGAAGACCACAAAAAAATTGTAATATGACAAAAGAAAAATGGATTAAAATGATAAAAAACAAAAAAGAATTAGATAATATTCCAGTTATTGCAGGAGTAGACTTTGGACATACAACTCCAATAATCACATTTCCAATTGGTGGTTATGCAAAATTATATTCTAAAGATAATAATATAAAACTTTTAATAAAAGGATAAAATAATTTTTTACATATTTTAAGACAAAATCTTACAAAAAAATTGGTCAATTGAAAAAATAAATGTAATTCTGTAAAGTAAATGAAAAAAATCGTCAAAATTATACAAAATTTATTGATGTGTATTTTGAGTTATGATATAATAAAATAAATTATTTTAATCAAAATTTTTACAATATAAAAATTAAATTTTTTGAATTATAATATATTAAAAAGGAAAAATATAATATATATTATCAAAATATGAAAAAAAGAGGAAGTTAAATAATGAAAATATCAAAAAAAATTGAATTAATATTTTTAGCAATATTGATAATGTTAATGTCTATAGTTAGTTGCAGTTTCGGAGTTTCAGAAGTAAAAAAACTAGGATTATATGTAAGCTCAGGAAATGTATCTAGAAACGGAAGACCAACAGGATTTTATACAACAGGTACAACTAATGGTCACAAATCTAACATTCCAATAATAAAAATAGTTGAATTTGATAGCAGTGGAGCATCTATGGATGAAAGCAAATCAAAGCAAGCAATCTACTGTTTAAAAGATGGAGTAGGTTTTGGTTCAGAAGATCCAACATCATCTGTTATTGATTATAGCGAATCTGGAGACATGAGAAATCCTAGTAGCAATAATTTACTAAGTCAATATAAAGAAGAATTGGGAGACAATAAATATAAAAAGTTAATGTGGCTATTAGACAACATTTGTATACCAGAAGATGACGAATCAGTAAACGCTCTTTTAAGTAGTGCAGGTGAATATTCTAAATCTGAAGACTTTAGCGAATTACAGGCTAATGAAATTAAAGACATATTAGAAGTAATTCAACAAGCAGCAATTTGGTATATAACAAATGAAGGAGATGAATATCAACCAACTCAAGGTTTAACAATTAAGGTTGCAGATAAAAATGGAGGAATATCATCTCAAAGTATAGAAGATAAATTTTCAGTAGAAATGGAAACTATAACAGATATATATACTTATCTTATAAATACTCCAAAGAGTCATGAAAACTACGATTATACAAAAAATACAGAAACACCACTTAGTCTTGAAAGTTCATCAGTAGGAATAACATACCAAGATGATGGCATTTTGATAGGTCCATATAAAGTTACAAAAAATGGAGATAATTACACTGATTTTAAAGCTAAGATTTCTAATGGTTCACAAGAAATTCAATCACCAACAATCATAAAAGGGACTACTAGTGGTACTACAGCATCTGGAAGCAATACAACTGATAAAATTAAAAATACAATAGGAAGCCAGTTTTATATAAAATTACCACGTGGAACAACTGGTAATATAAAAATAGAAATTTCAGCAACAGCACAAATTAGAAAATTAACATATTGGTCAACACCAGCTAACACTGCAACTAAAAATCAACCAGTAGTATTTATAGAAAAGGAAACAAAACCACTTAATTTAAGTGCTACAAAAGATGTAACTGAACAAACAACAAATATAAAAGTAACAAAAAACTGGGTTGACTCAGATAATGCAAATGGTAACAGAACAGAAATTACAGTCGAACTATTAGAAGAAGGTCAGCCTACACAGCAAGAACAAAAATTAAATGCGGGAAACGGTTGGAGTGCTAGTTTTCAAAATTTACCATTATATAAAAATGGAAGAAAAGTAAATTATTCAATAACAGAAAAAAATGTACCAACAGGATATACATTATCTGGCGTTACTGGAAGTGCAACAGATGGATATACAATAACAAATACAGAGCAAAAAACAAGTGTTAAGGTAACAAAGTCGTGGGTTGATTCAGAGGGAGTAAATCATAATAGAAAAGACATAACAGTAGAATTGTTAGCAAATCAAGAACATTATGCAGAATTTACATTAAGTGAAAGTAGCGGTTGGACACATACTTTTAGTGATTTACCAATATATAAGAATGGACAAAAAGTAACATATACTGTACGAGAAAAGAATGTACCAGCAGGTTATACATCATCAGATGTTACAGGAGATGCAGCAAGTGGATTTACGATAACAAATACAGAAAAGAATACACAAATATCAGTGAAAAAAGAATGGTCAGATTCTAATAATCAAGATGGAATAAGACCTAGTTCAATAACTGTACAATTATTAGCAAATGGTACGGTAGAAACAGAGCAAGAGTTAAATCAATCAAATCAGTGGCAACATACTTTCTCGAATCTACCAGAATACAAAGATGGAAAAAAAGTAACATATACGGTACAAGAAAAAGAAGAAACTATACCAGAAGAATATACAGCAAGTGTAAAGAGTGATGATACTGAGGAATTTGATTTTATCATAACTAATACACATAATCCTGATGTGACACAGGTATCTGTTAATAAATTATGGATAGACCATAATGATATAGAAGAATTAAGACCGACTTCAGTTACAGTAGAATTGTTAAAAAATGGTACTAAAATACAAGATTATGTATTAAATGAAGGAAATGGTTGGAATCACACATTTACAGACTTACCATTAAAGGATAATGGAAATTTAATAACTTATACAGTTAGAGAAAAACAAGATACGGTACCAGAAGGATATACTGCAGAAGTAACAGGAAATATGAAAACTGGATTTACAATAACAAATACACATAAAATATTTGACTTAGCATTAAGAAAATATATAACAAAAATAAATGACAAATTATTAAGTGAACAAAATATAGTATCAAGAAATCCAGATATAAGTGAGGATACACTAGAAACAGGAACAACAGCAACATATAATCATAAAAAAGATCCAATATTAGTAAAAACTGGAGATATAGTAACATATTCAATAACAATATATAATGAAGGTGAGAAAAATGGATATGCAAAACAAATAACAGACCAGTTACCAACAGGATTAAAATGTATTACAACAGGAAATATAAAATCAAAAGGAAAAGATGGTACAGAAAAGAACACATATGCAATAAGTTATGATGAAAATAACAATAAAGTTGTACTAGATATTGTGAGTGCAGAGCAAAATCCTGCAAAAGTATTAAATGCATATACAGAAAATAACTTAGATTATGAAACAATAGAGATACAATGTAAAGTAGAATATAAAGCACAATTTGGAAAGAAAAATATTTTAACAAATACAGCATGGATAAGTGAAGATTATGATGAGGAAAAGCAAGGACCAGGAAATGATATAGATTCAAAACCAAGTGAACATCCAAATGTAGATAAAGATAATATGGAAAATTATAAAGGAAAGACAACAAATCCAGTAGATTTAAGCAACAAAGATCACTATTATGAAGGTGAACAAGATGATGATGATTTTGAAAAAATATATGTAAAATATTTTGACTTAGCGTTAAGAAAATTTATTACAGCAGTTAATGATAAACAATTATCTACAGATGGTGTATATGACAGGGCGCCTGTAGTAGATACAACACCATTACTTAATGGAAAAGATACAGCAAGTTATAATCATACAAAAGATCCTGTAAAGGTTCAAGCAAACGATATAATTACTTACACAATAAGAGTATTTAATGAAGGTGAAGTTGATGGATATGCTGAAGAAATAGTAGATCACTTACCACCTGAATTAGAATTTTTACCAAACGATGATATTAATAAAAAATATTTATGGGAATTAGATAATTCCGATGAATCTGGAAGAACAGTAAAAACAACATATTTATCAAAAGCAAACAATCAGCAACAAAATCTATTAAAGGGATTTACTGGTGAAGGAACATTAGATTATAAAGATATACAAATTAGATGTAAAATAAAAGAAGATACAAAAACATTAAAAAAGATAACAAATATTGCAGAAATAACACAAAGTGATAATGAATACGATATACCAGATAGAGATAATGAAAAGAAAGTAACTTTACCAGATGACGAAGATTTACCAGATTATAAAGGAAAAGACACAAATAAAGATGATTTAACAGACAAAAAGTATCACTATGAAGGACAAGAAGATGATGACGATTTTGAAAAAGTTATCTTAGAAAAATTTGATTTAGCTTTAAGAAAGTTTATAACTGGAGTAAATGATGAAGAGGTAACATCAAGAATTCCAAGTGTTGACCCATCTGGATATGGAACAATTGTTGATAATAAAGAAGTAACAGATATGAAATATACTCACCCAAAAGATCCAGTAAGAGTAGCAAATAATGATATAGTAATATATACAATTAGAGTATATAATGAAGGAACTAAATCGGGGTATGCTGCAGAAATAAAAGATGATATTCCAGAAGGATTAGAATTTATACCAGACCACGAAATAAATAAAAAATATAGATGGGTATTATATGATAAAGATGGAAATGTTACAACAAACGTAAAAGATGCAGTAACAATGAGAACAGACTATTTATCAAAGAATAATGAGCAAGTAGCAGGAGAATATTTACTAAAAGCATTTATTGCAGAAGAAATGGAAACACCAGATTATAAAGATGTTCAAATTGCATTTAGAGTAACAGAACCAAATACATCAGATAGAATAATAACAAACCATGCAGAAATCAGTAAAGACACTGATGAGGATGGAGATGATGTAGACGATATAGACTCAACTCCAGATGAATGGAATGAAGGAGAAGACGACCAAGACGTAGAACACATATATGTAAAATATTTTGACTTAGCATTAAGAAAATGGGTAAGCCAAGTAATACTAATAGAAGATGGTGTACAAAAAGAAATGGACACAGGTCATTATGCAGAGCAAGACCCAGAACCAGTAGTTAAGGTTGAATTAAATAAAAAGAGAATAGAAAACACAATAGTAAAATTCAGATATCAGATAAGAATAACAAACGAAGGAGAAATCGAAGGATATGCAACAGAAATATCTGATTATATACCAGAAGGATTAAAATTCAACCAAGCAGATAATCCAAAGTGGAGAGAAGAAAATGGCAAAATAATAACAGACCAATTAAAAGATACATTATTACAACCGGGAGAATCAGCAACAGTAGACGTAGTACTAACATGGATAAATGGAGAAGATAACCTAGACGTAAAAACAAACGTAGCAGAAATAAGTAAAGATGATAATCCACATGGAGCAGACGATATAGACTCAACTCCAAACAATAAGAAAAAAGGAGAAGATGATATAGATGATGCACCAGTAGTACTAACAGTAGTAACAGGTTCTATGCCAATATATATAGCAATGATTACTGGAACAATTCTAATAGTTGGAATAGGAGCATTTGTAATCAAAAAGTATGTTTTATAGAATAGATGTATTCACAATTTAAAAATATAATGTAATGCATTCAAATAAAAAAAATATTTTATAAAATAAAAATATAGTGATTCAAATAAAAATGAATTCACTATATTTTTTATTTTACTATTTTGTTGAAAATTATTAAAGTTATGATATAATGAATAAAAATTTAAAGGTAGAGAAAATTATGAATAATCTAATGAAAAAAATAAATAAAAATAAACTATTAAATATAAAAAAATACGATTCCAAAAAAATTATAGTATCCATAGTTTTAATAGGATTGATATTAAGAATATCATATATTCTCTATACACCAATTAAAGTAAGACAACATGATGTAATTGGAGAATATGAAAACTTTGCATATATAACGGAAATATATAAAACAGGCAAACTACCAAATAGTAACACGTGGCAGTTCTATCAGCAACCATTACATCATATAATTAGTACAATTTGGCTTAAAGTAAATAATTTATTTGGAATAGGTATAGAACAAAGTGCAGAAGGAATACAAATACTTACAGCTATATATTCGAGTCTTATAATGATAATAACATATGCAATACTGAAAGAAATGAAAATAAAAGATAAATTTATCATTATGGTAATGCTAATTATAGCAGTTCATCCAACTTTTATAATTTTATCAGGAAGCATAAACAATGATATTTTAATGACTATGTTTATTTTTCTGGATTTGTTATATTTATTAAAATGGAATAAAAATCCAGATATAAAACACACAATATTACTGGCCTTTTTTACAGCATTGACAGCATTATCAAAAATATCTGGAACAATGATTGCAGTTCCAATAATATATGTATTTTTAAGCAAATTTATAGAAGAATACAAATCAGAAAAAAATCATGCAAAAATTATTAAAAACTACATAGGAAAGTTTAGTTTATTTGGTATAATTGCACTAGGATTAGGACTTTCATATAGTGTTAGAAATATGATATTATTTGGACAAGATTTATTCTATGTGCCAGATCCATCAATTAAAGCATTATATTTTGGAGACAAGTCTATTCTAGAGATACTACAATCTTTTTTAGTCGAACTTAGGGAAACTTTTTGCCATCCAAATGGAGACTGCAATCCATTTGCTTATATTATAAAAAGTTCTTTGTTTGGAGAATATTATGCAAAAGGATTAAATTTATTTTTACCAACACTAATGATATTTTTAAATATTTTCTTAATCGCGTTAAGTTTAATTGGTCTGATTAGAATTATAAAAAATAAAAGTATGGATAAAAAAGAAAAGAAAACAGTAAATATATTTATAACTTTCTATTTTGCAGAAATGTTTATGTATTTTTATGGTGTAATAACTAAACCTTATGCTTGTACAATGGATTTTAGATATATAGTTCCAACTATTTTGACAGGAATGATATTTATAATTTATGATATAATAAATTACGAAAAAGAAAACAAGAAAGATAGTAATAAAATTTATCCAATAGTTATGTTTATAGTAATATTATTTGCTATAATATCTGCTATATTTGAGTTAAATTATTTAAATTTATTAAGATAAAAAGGAAAAAATAATGAAAAAAGAAAAGGTAATAATAATAGGCGCAGGTCCAGCAGGACTTACAACTGCATATGAATTATTAAAAGATGAAAAATATGATATTGAGATTTTAGAAGAAAGTCAGGAAATTGGAGGTATTTCTAAAACAGTAAAATATCATGATAATCGTATGGATATAGGAGGACATCGATTTTTTTCTAAAGATGATAGAGTAATAAATATATGGAAAGAACTTATGCCATTACAAGGAAAAGCTTCATTTGATGATAAAAAGCTTGGTAGAGAGAAAACTCTAGAAAAAGGTGGTCCAGATCCAGAAAAAGAAAATAATGTAATGCTTATAAGACAAAGAGTTTCTAGAATATATTATTTAAAGAAATTTTTTGACTACCCAATTAGCATGAAAATTGAAACATTTAAAAATATGGGATTTGTACGAACTGTTAAGGCAGGATTTAGTTATCTAAAAACTATTTTTGTAAAAAGAGAAGAAAAATCACTAGAAGATTTTTATATAAATCGCTTTGGTAAAGTATTATATAGTATGTTCTTCGAAAAATATACAGAAAAAGTTTGGGGAAGAAATCCAAGTGAAATATCAGCAGACTGGGGAGCACAAAGAGTAAAAGGTATATCAATAAAAGCAGTTTTAAAAGATATGCTAAATAAAACATTTCACAGGAAGAACGACAAAAATACAGAAGTATCTTTAATTGAACAGTTTTGGTATCCTAAATATGGACCAGGACAGTTATGGGAGATTTTAGCTGAAGATGTCACAAAAAAGGGTGCAGAAATAAAAAAAGGTTACAAGGTTAATAATGTAAATTTTAAAGATGGTAAGATTGTATCAGTAGAATGTGATAATAATGGAAAGAAAGTAACTATAAAAGGAGATATCTTTATATCATCAATGCCAATAAAAGATTTAGTAGCTGGATTTAATGGAATAAATGTGCCAAAGCAAATACAAAATATTGCAAAAGGCTTACCATATAGAGATTTTATAACGGTTGGATTGTTAGTAGATAAGTTAAATTTAAAGAATAAAACAAATATAAAAACACTAGGAAATATTGTACCAGATTGTTGGATCTATGTACAAGAACCGGAAGTAAAAATGTGCAGAATACAGATATTTAATAACTGGTCACCTTATCTAGTTAAAGATGCAGAAAATAAGGTATGGATTGGGTTAGAATATACTTGCAATGAAGGTGATAAATATTGGAATATGACAGATGAAGAATTTACGGATTTTGCTATAAATGAATTAGTATCAATGAATATTATAAACAAACAGCAAGTAGAAGACTCACACGTAGAAAAAGTAAAAAAAGCATATCCAGCATATTTTGATACATATAAAGATATTGACAAGTTAATAAACTTTTTGAATAAAATAGACAATCTATATTGTATAGGAAGAAATGGACAACATAGGTATAATAATATGGATCACTCAATGGTTACAGGAATAGAAACAGCAAAAAATATCATAGCAGGAGAAAAATCAAAAGATAATATATGGAAGGTTAATACTGATAAGGAATATCATGAAGAAAAGTCAAATTAAGGTTTATAGGTAAAACCAAATAAAAAACCTAAATAGAAAATTTACAAGGAATGAAAAATGGAAAAATTATTATTAATTGATGGAAACTCAATAATGAATAGAGCTTTTTATGGAATTATGAGCAATAAAATGCTTACTACTGACAATGGAAAATACACAAATGCATTGTATGGCTTTTTAGCAATTCTATTTAAGAATCTAGATGAAGTAAATCCAGATTATATTTTAGTTGCATTTGATTCAAAAACAGCAGCAAATGTTAGGAAAAAGAAATATGAAGGATATAAGAAAAATAGACATAAGATGCCAGAAGAACTTGCAGAACAAATGCCAGAAATAAAAGAAATATTAGATAGTATGAACATCAAACATTTAGAAATGGATGATTACGAAGGAGATGACATATTAGGTTCATGTGCTAAGCAATTTTCAAGTGAAAATGTACAAGCATATATTTTATCAGGAGATAAGGATTTATTTCAACTTGCAGATGAAAATATAATAATTAGAATTCCAAAAACAAAAATGGGTAGAACAGAAACAGAAATTTATGATAAAGACAAAATTATAGAAGAATATGGGCTTCTACCAAAAGAACTTATAGAACTAAAGGCACTTATGGGAGACTCATCAGACGAAATACCGGGTGTACCAGGAATAGGACCTAAAACAGCAACAGAACTATTATTAAAATACAGAACAATTTCTAGATTATATATGGAAGCGGAAAAAGATGAAAAAGGTTACAAATTTAAACCAAAATTAAGAGAAAAATTATTAGAAAATAAAGAGTTAGCATATTTATCTAGAGAAATAGGAATTATTAACACAAAAGCTAAGCTACCATTTAAATTAGAAGATTTAAAAATAAAAGAATGGAACAAACAAGAAGTACTTAGCTTATTTAAGTATTATAAATTTAATAGATTTATGGAAAGATTTAATCTTAATGATGAAAGTAATATAAAAGAAGAAAATTTGCAAGAAGATTTTAAAATAGAAACAATTGTAAAAGATAGTATAAAAGATGTTAAAATTAAAGATAAATTTATTTATTATCTAGAAACAGAAAGAGATGAAAGTCAAGAAAAAATTATAAAGAAAAAGATAGTAGGAATTGGTATATATGAAGAAGACAGCAATACAGTCTGCTATATAAAAAATCCTAATATAGAAGAATTAAAAGAAATATTTGAAAATAAAGAAATTGATAAAATTGGATATAATCTAAGTGAAGACTATGTATTATTAAGAGAAAATGGTATAAAAACAAAAAATATTAAATACGATATAGAAGTAGCTGGGTATGATATTGATCCAACCAATGTTAAACATAAACTTTCTGATATAGCAATGGAATTTTTAAATATTGATATAAAAACTCTTATTCCAGAAAAGCAAATAAACCTATTTGAACAAAATGAAGACGGAAAAAACGAGATTGGAATATATGTTTTAGCAATAAAAAAATTATATGAAGTTACTAAGAAAAAATTAGAAGAAGAGGGAAGCTTAAAGTTATTTAATGAAATAGAAATACCACTTATTACAGTACTTAGTGAGATACAATATAATGGAATGTTGGTTGACAAAGAAGAACTTATTAATTTTGGCAAAGAACTTAAAGATAGAATTGATACATTAACAAAAGAAATATATGAATTAGCTGGAGAAGAATTTAATATTAATTCTACACAACAGTTAGGAAATGTACTTTTTGAAAAATTAAAATTACCAGGAGCTAAGAAAAATAAAAAAGGATATAGTACAGATGTTGCCATACTTGAGAAAATAAAATTTAGCCACCCGATAATTGAAAAAATATTAGAATATAGAACTATTTCAAAATTAAATTCTACCTATGTAGAAGGACTTATACCTTATATAAATCCAAAGACAGGAAGGGTTCATTCATATTTTCATCAAACAATTACAGCAACTGGTAGAATTAGTTCTACTGAGCCAAATCTTCAAAATATTCCTAGCCGTGAAGAAATAGGCAGAAATATAAAAAAGGCATTCAAACCAAAAGAAGGGTATGTATATATTGACGCAGACTATTCACAAATTGAATTAAGAGTATTAGCACATATAGCTAAAGACAAAAATATGATAAATGCATTTAAAAATGATGAAGATATTCATAAAGAAGTTGCATCTAAAGTATTTGACGTGCCAATGGAAGAAGTAACAAAAGAACAAAGACTAAGAGCAAAAGCAGTTAATTTTGGAATTGTATATGGAATAACTGATTTTGGATTAGCAGAACAAATTGGAATTGGAAAAAAGGAAGCTAAAGAATATATTAATAGCTATTTGGAAAAATATGATGGTATAAAAAGATATATGGAAAATATAACTGAAAAAGCAAAGCAAAATGGCTTTGTGGAAACGTCATTTGGAAGAAGAAGATATATACCAGAACTTAAATCTACAAACTATATGATAAGAGAATTTGGAAAAAGAGCAGCAATGAATACACCAATTCAAGGAACGGCAGCAGATATTATGAAGATAGCAATGAATAATGTCTACGATAAATTAGAAGAAAGTAAGCTAGATGCCAAGATAATACTTCAAGTTCATGATGAACTTATATTAGAAGTAAAAGAAGAGCAAAAAGAAGAAGCTAAGAAAATCCTTAAAGAATGTATGGAAAATGCAGCAAAATTAGAAGTACCATTAAAAGTAGAAGTAACAGATGCAAAAAGTTGGTATGAGGCTAAATAAGATTATATCTATATATATGAATATAGTTATTTTCTCAAGCCTTGTTGTCGCGACGCAACCTAAAGGTTGCTGCTCCATTCGCCCTTCGTTTCACTCCGGTTGGTCGCTACGCGGCATTTTCGAAAATAACTATATTCATAAAAAATAATATAAAGAGGTTAAAATGAAAAAGACTACAATATGCATAATTATAGTAGTAATCGTAGTTTTAATTATTAGTGTTAATTTTACTAATATACTAAAGATATTTTATAAAACACATTATCAGGAATTTGTAGAAAAATATGCAAAAGAATATAATGTAGATTCATTGTTAATTTATTCGATTATTAAAGCAGAAAGTAATTTTAAAGAAGGTGCAATTTCTAATAAAGGTGCATGTGGACTTATGCAACTTATGGATAATACAGCAAAAGAAGTTGCAGAAAATAATGTTATGGAATATGAATCAGGGACAACTCTATATAATCCAGAAAAGAATATTAAATTAGGAATAATTTATTTTTCAGATTTAATGTTAATATATAAAAATGAAGAATTAGCACTAGCTGCATATAATGCGGGAAGCGGAAACGTAAATAAGTGGATTGAAACAGGAGTTCTAAAAGCAGATGGTAGTAATATTGAAAATATACCATATGTAGAAACAAATACCTATGTAAGAAAAATTTTAAGAAATTATAAAATATATAAAATGCTTTATAATTTTCCATAAAATGTATTGATAAAATTTTATTTTTGGTATATTATAATAATATAATATGTAATTATTTACATAAGATTAAGGAGGAAAAAAATATGGATGAAGAAAATTTAAATAATGCAAATTTAAACAGCGAAAACTTAGATAATGAAAATGAACAAGTTGATGAAGATTTAGATACCAATATAGTAACACTAAAGGATGAACAAGGAAATGATGTTAACTTTGAATTTTTAGATTTAATAGAATATGAAGGAGAAAACTATATTATATTATTACCAGCAGACGAAGTTGAAAGTGAAGAATCTGATGAAGTAGTAATATTAAAAGAAGACAAAAGTGCATCTAGTGATGAAGAAGGAGAAGAAGAATCATATGTTAGCGTAGAAGACGAAGACACTCTTAACAAAGTATTTGAAATATTCAAAGAAAAATTTAAAGATGAATTTAATTTTGTAGATGATGAGCAATAAAGAGCTATATTATAAGCAATAATTTAACATAATGTAGATAATAAATATTTGATATAAAAAAGCAGAAGGAAGGGTAAAAATGAGAACTTTTTCCAATTATATGGTATTAATGTTTATGGCAATGTTTTGGGTATTTAGAGTAGTAGTAGCATACATGGCAGGAAATGCAAAAAGCTTTGCAGTAGCTCCATTAAATTTAACTGTTGAAATTGTACTACTATTTGTAACTTTAGTATGTATGGTATTAGTTATAAAAAGAAAATTAGTAGGAGGAGTTATATATTTAGTAGCTAATTTTGGATATTATGGAGTATATTTATATGAAAATGTTCTTCCTGTTATTAAAGGAAATCAAGTAACTGTTGCAAACGGACTTAATAGTTTTATTTCATTAGTTGCTGTAATTTTATCTATATTTGTAGTTATGGATTTATTAGCAGATAAAGCAAAAAAGCCTGTGGATAAAGAAACAGAGTGGTTTTATGCTAATAAAGATTTAGACAGAAATCTTGATGATAGAGCAGACAAAAATCAGTATAGAACATTGTAAAATATTATTTATATTATAAAAAACAAAGTTGATAAAATTAAAAGTTTTATCAACTTTGTTTTTTTTGTATGTAAGATATAAATTTATTAAATTTTTAATAAAAAACATTGACTTTATAATTTTTTAAATGTAAAGTAATAAAAAGGGGGAAAAATAATAATGGATGATAATCAAAACAAAAAATCTTTAAAAAATATTATAATAATTCTATCTATTGTCATAGTAACAATTTTTATACTGATAGGAATCATAATTGTTGCAAATATCAAAAAATCTGCCAATACAAAAAATGGAGGTTCACTAGAACCATCAGACAAGGTGAATTCTAATTCAAATAGTTCATCATATGATGGAACAGCAGAATTAGGAAGTGTGGTTAATTTCAAAATAAATACTTTAACAATACCAAAATCTACTGGAAGTGAGGAGAGTTGTATAGTAGATGATAACCGATGGTATTATAGTTTAGATGAAAATGGTAATGCAATTAATATTTACACATATGGCAGTAATTTTACAGAAAATGTTATACTTCCAAGTACATTAAATGGACATAAAGTTATATCAATTGGAAATAGTAAATCAATTGGTAACAATACAATATTTTACAAATCATCAAAAGAAGAATCACATTGGGATAATATAATATCAATAACAGTGCCTGAAGGTGTACAATATATTAATACAAATGCATTTTTACGGATATGATAAATTAGAAAAAGTTACATTACCAGATTCTATCATTTATATTGGAGATTCAGCTTTTGAATCAAGTAAAAATTTAGCTTATATTAATAGTGATGTCGAAGGAAAAGTGGTAATGCCAAAGAGTTTACAATATTATGGTAAAGCATTATTTAGGGGTAACGATAAAATTAATTCTTTTGAATTTCCAGAGCAGATCGACTATATACGAGATTGGACATTTTATGAAACAGAGGGATTTGATAATGTAACAATACCAAAGCAATTTAAATATATTGGAAGGGGAGCATTTTCAAGTTCAAGTATTGAAAATTTAACAATTGAGAATGGTGTACAAATTATTGCTGAATCAGCATTTAACATGAATCATAACCTAAAAAAAGTTAATCTAGCAAATTCGGTTATTTCTATTGGACAAAATGCATTTGCATTATGTCGAACACTAGAAGAATTTAATTACAATGGAAAATTAAAATATATTGGACAAAATGTGTTTGATCATTCAGGAATAAAAAATGTATTAAAAGCTAACCAATTACCATAAAATTAAAATTTATGTAAACAAGCAATTAGTTGAAAATTGCTTGCTTTTATGTTAAAATATTAAAAGTATTAAATTCGAGATAATTTATAAAAATGATAAGAAAATTTACGAGTTAAAATGTAATGGTGGATTAATTAAATAGTATAAAAAAGGAAGTGATTCAAATGGAAAATCAACAAAATCAGGCAAATATCAACTGGTATAGTACGAATTATCTAAACAACAGCTTAAAGTATTGAAAAATCAACATTTTTTCGATTTCTTATCTTTCGTAATTTGATAAAAAATGAACGAATTTTATATAAATGTAGTTATTGAAATAATATCTAACATA
>CANQLO010000023.1 GCA_947624715.1 uncultured Clostridia bacterium | reverse complement strand
TTTGTTGTACCAAAAATTAACTCAAAAATTTTTTTAAATATTTTTCAAAAAAATGTTGACATTTAATAGTTGGTCTTACTTAAAATACGGTATCATATCTAACTTCTGAGGCTTTAGAATTTTATCACCATCTGATAAAAATGCTAAGCACTTAAAAGTAGACAATTCTTGTGTGAAAAATCTATAATCATATTCATAATCAAATTGTGTATATGAATTTATACTTTCAGATATATTAGAATCAGTAGAAATAAAGTTTTTAGTTAAGTAATTATAAGTACTTTCTTTAGAATTTTCAGAAATAGTTTTAGAAAGTCTTTCTTTCTCTTTTTTTCCAATTTGCTTTTGTATATCTTCAATAGTAAAAATATCATCACATCTAAACCACAATTTATTTACTAAGTTCTGTATGATAACCTTAGTAGAATATTGATTATTTAAAGTATTTAAAATAGATGTATAACTTTGAGTAGCAACAATATTGATACATTTTGATTCTCTACTCTGTGAGAAAAAAGATGCATCAGAAGAAGTGACATATTCTTGATATTCATCTGATATGAAAACAGAAGGTTTGACATTTTTATTATCATTAGCTAACTGTTTTAGTATATCTGTCTGATAATCAAGTTTTAAGTATGCAGCAATTATTTTAGAAAGATTCTTATATTCAGCAATATTCATATTTAAAACTACAATTTTTCCAGACTTTATAACATCTTCAAAGCCAAAGAAACTTTCATTAGATTTTGTTGGACAAAAAGTATTTTTTATATCTAAGCTAGAAATAAAACAATTGGTTATTCTGGTTATTTCAGATTTTAAAATATTGTACGTTCTACTATCTAATGAAAAATAATCTTTCTCTAAGGTGGAAATGGCAGAATATAAATCAAATACACTTGAAGTAGATAAAATATTGGATAAAAAAATTTTTCTTGTATCTGATATTTTTTCTTCATAATAAGCTTTATCTGTAACTAATTTGTGAATTTCCTCAAAAGTAACATATCCATGATTGTAAATCCTGCAAAATTTAATGCACGCTTCCAAAATTTGCTCGGATTTATCTAACCAGTAGGATTCTGCATTATTAGGAGAAAATAAAGTTAAAATTTCTTTCAGTCGGTTAGCTAAAACAGAGGCTTTTAAATTAGGCTTGTCAAGTGGATTATAAGTATATTTTCCTCCGAAGTTCAATTACAATTACATCATCTAATCTATTAAAAGCTTTAGCAAATTCAATTACCTTAGAATAGTAGTTTCCTTTAACATCAAGAATTAGAAAACTTAGTTTTTTATCATTATCAAAATTATAACTAATAAGTTGTTTTGTGAAAGGGTAGAGGGCAGACGAAGTTTTACCAGATCCAATCGTTCCTGTGACCAAAATATTTTGATACAATCCTTTTTCTGAAATATATACTTTATTATTATTCTCATCATTACCAACTAAAAGACCAAATGTAGGGACTTTTTCCTTTTTAGTATTTACAATTCTATTTGTACGAAAAATAGAATATATAAAATTAAATATAATAAATATAGAGATAATTAAAGAAATAATAAAAACAATTTTTGTAATATTCCATAAGAAAACATCTTCAATTAGAAAATTAAATATTTTGAAATGACTATAACAATTTAAATTTGTAGATGTTAATATTGGCTTATAAAGTAAAAAACTAAGAAGTAAAATAAGTATTTCAAATAAAATAAGTATAAAATAAATGTTTAATTAGCCTCCTTTTTCATTTTTAATTTTAATTTGGTACCTTGTAAATTTTGAAAAAATAAACACTGAATCAAATTATAGAAATAATAAAAGCAAATGAAAATATTAATAATTAGATTGATAAAAAATAAATCTAATAATGTAAAAATATAAAATCACTCCTTCCAATAATTGGTATTATATACCTAATTTTATAAAATGTCTATACTTTTTTGAAAAAATATGTTAAAATATTTTAGTAGTAGTTTCTATTCAAAGAATAAAAGTTAATTACATAAATATAGTTACTTTTTCAAGCCTTGTTGTCGCTAGTCAACCTAACGGTTGCCGCTCCATTCGCGCTTCGCTTGGTCGCTACGCGGCTTTTTCAAAAATAACTATATTTATGATATTTAATAATAGTATGAATAGTAACAAATTAAAAACGTAGGAGGTCACTATGAAAATAAATAAAGATACTAAGATAGGAGAATTATTAGAGAAAGCACCAGAAAAGGTAGATATATTATTAGAAGCAGGTATGCATTGCATTGGATGTCCTGCATCTCAAGAAGAAACTTTAGAAGAAGCTTGTTTAGTTCATGGAATAGATGTAGATGAAGTGTTAGAAGAAATAAATAAATAAGAAACTGAGGAGTAGCTGATTAAGAGCCAGTTGCTCCTCAAGATTTTTTATATATTCCATCCACCATTTACTTGTAAAATTTGTCCAGTAATATACGGATTATTTTCTAAGAATAAAACACAAGAAGCTATTTCGGAAACTGTTCCCATCCTTTTTAAAGGAATTTCTTTATATAATTCATTTTTTTCATCTTCAGATAAAAAAGAATTCATATCTGTATCAATTATTCCTGGAGCAATACTATTTACTCTAATATTAGATAATCCAAGTTCTTTAGCAAGAGATTTAGTCATTGCATCTAATCCAGCCTTGCTAACAGAATAAGCCATTTCACAAGAAGCACCAATTAATCCCCATATTGAGGAAATATTGATAATATGACCTGATTTTTGATTTATCATATAATTAGAAACTTCTTTAGAAGCATAAAAAGCAGAGTATAAGTTTGTTTTTAATACATTATCAAAATCATCTATACTTGTATCATTAATAGTTTTCACTAAATCAATGCCAGCATTATTTACTAATAAATCAATTTTACCAAAATTTTTTATAGTAAAATCAACTAAATTTTTTATCTCATTATATTTGGAAACATCTGCTTTATAAGGATAAATATTAGAATAATTGTTAGCAATATTTTCTGCTAAATCTTTTGATTTATTGTAATTTAAAACAACATTATATCCATTTTTAGATAAAGTTTTCACAATTTCTGCACCTATTCCACGTGAGGAACCGGTTACTATTGCAACTTTATTTTGAATATTTTTTTCTTGATTTCCTTCCATTTTTGTTAGCTCCTTTATAAGTACTGGTTAAAGAGTGACAATTAGGACAGAGAATTAACAAATTATCTTCTTTATTATTAAGATAATTTCCGTCAATGTGTTCTAACTCTAATGGAATAGTTTTTGTGTAAGGATTAATTTTTCCCCATCCGCATAGGCAACATTTGTTATCATATTTCTTTAATAAATAGGTTTTTATATACATTGAAGTTTGATATTTCCCTCTTAATCCACTTTCTTTACCAGCTTTCCAATTTTCTATATAATTCTTGTATTCATATTCCTTTTGACAATAGTTTGAACAAAATTTCTTATTTTTTGTTAAATTTGTTCCACAATTTAAACAATTCATAAATCTCCTTAAAATAAAAATAAAAGCCAATAACAATAGTTAAACTAAAATCATCGACTTTTATAATGGAGCCACTTGTCCGATTTGATAACTTCTATACTTTAGATAAATAATGGCTCCCACTATTTATAAAAGTCAATTTTATAACAATTTTATAACATTTTTTAATTATTGACCTTTTTATAAATATATAATACAAAATATATTTATAAATGTCAAATATAAAGGTGTGCATTTTCAAAAGAAATAGCATTAAGGCTATATTATGAGTTCATAAACTCTACAATATCGTTCATAAATTATTAAAATATTTAATTCGACAAATTTTCATTAAATATTTCATATTGCTAAAAAACGATTCTCGTGATAATTTACATATTTCGTTATAAAATTTGATTTTTATATATATTTAAAGCATTGATATTACTGCATTTGCGAAGATTCATTTTTTTATTATTTATTTCGTAAAAAAATAATCTCCGAAAACTATTGACAAAATCAGGAAAATGTGCTATACTAATAAACAGTTGAATAAATCCTTATGGAGAGATGAAGATGTTAAGAGATGTGCTCAAAGCTTCACAGCAACCTATTAAGTTAGGTGCTAAATCACAATAGATGAGGTAACTATTAAATGTTCAAAGTTATCTTTGAACTTCTTTTTATTTTTAAGCTCTCTTTTTGGTATTTCAACTAGAAAGAGGTTTTTTTATGAAAAAAGAAAATTATATAACAAGAATGGACTTAAGAGAAGTTAAAGGCTGGACAAACAAAATGATAACTGTATTATTACAGAATGTTCCGTATAAGCGTTGGGGAAATATTTATGGAGGTGGAATAATTAAACTATATCAAACTAAAGATATAGAGCAAATTGAAAAAACTAAAGAATATCAAGACTTGAAGAAGAAAGTTGATAAAATACGAGAAAAAGCAAAAGAAGAGTCTGAAGAACTTCAAAGACAAAAACTAATAGATTTAGCAAAATTATATGAACAAAATAATCATTTTAGCATTATACCAAGTTCAAAAAAATTCAAAAAGGTTGAGTGGCAAAAGAACTGTCTAAATAATATTAAAGACAAAAATAATGTTATACTTTCTTCTCCAACAAGTAGTGGAAAAACAGTGATATTTTTAGAATGGGCTTTAATGAAGAAAGAAAGACCGATTTTTATTACTTCTCCAACTAAAGCTTTATCAAACCAAAGATATGTAGAATTAAAAAAATTAAAATATACAGTCGGAATTGAAACAGGAGAAATGAAAAAAGTTTCAGGTAATTGTGATATTATATGTTGTACTCAAGAAATATATACAAAAAAGTACATAAATAAAAGAAATTCAACCTTAATTATAGATGAATTTCATTATATATTTGAAAATCAGGACAGAGCAAGAACTTATATAGATGCTTTAAATAAGTCGAAATCAAATAATATATTTATATGTTCAGCAACATTTGGCAATACAAACGAAGTAAAGAAATATATAGATAAAGTATCAAAAAGAAATTTCTATTTGTATAAAAATACTGAAAGATTATCAACTATTGTTTACAAAGATTCTATAAATCCTGATAAAATACAAAATTCTTTTGTAATAGCATTTTCTAAAGACAAATGTAATGATGTTGCTAATTATCTATTAAATAAACGAATAGAAATAACTCAAGTAAGTGAAAAATGTAAAGATAAATATAACAATAATCTTAAAGAAATAAAAATGTTGGCAAATAAATATAAAATACAATTTGACCAGTTATATAACCAAAAGTATTTAGAATTAGGAATAGCTGTTTATTATAGTGTATTATTACCTAAAGAAAAATTTTTTATCGAGAGAATTTTTGAAAAAAGACTTATAGACACAATAATAGGAACAGATGCTCTTGCTTTAGGTGTTAATTTTCCAGTTGAAAATGTTATATTTACACAATTATCAAAGGACTATGTAAATTGTATAAGCAAAAATCTTTTCGAACAACTATCAGGAAGAGCTGGAAGAAAAGGATATTATGAAACAGGTTATATTTATTATTGTGATTATTTTGATGATTCTTATTTTTTAAATATTCAAGAATTATATGAAACATTACTATCAGAGGAAAATGAGGATATAAGCATAAGACTAACACCTATAATTAGTAATATTCTAAAAGGCTACTTTACTGTTGAAGAAGAAATCAATTATATTATTGAAAATTCTACTGATTATGACAAACAAGAATTATTAGACAATATAACTGAAAAACTTGAATTTATAAATAATTATAAGATTAAATCAGAAAAGCAAGATGAATTTAACCAGAATATAAAAAATGTATATTTTGATGAATTTGATGTTTATGATAATTGTTATCTTTTTGAGTGTATATTACTTAACAAGAGTGTTAAAGAGCTGATAGGATTAAATCTAAATAACTTTAATTATTTATTACAATTAAGAAAATATTTTAAAAGTTTACCAAAACCATATAGAAAAAAATCATATATTTTGGAAATTGAAAAAATAATAAATGATATAGATGATACAGCATTAAACATTACATTTTTAGAAAATCTTGTTTAATACTAAAAGAATAGACTTTTCTAGTCTATTCTTTTTACTAATGATTTATTAAAAAAATTTCTTTCTCTAGGAGCAAATTTAAGGCGTTTTATTTTTTTAACATATACACTTTCATTACTTTATAGAAAATGTTTGTTCACGTTTTATGTAGTGCGTCAGGAGAGTATGTTTTTAATAAATAAAAAGAGGATTGCTCCTCTTTTTATTTGTGTTTATCTATATATTTTTGAATTTTTTGTAAATCAATTATTTCGTAATCTATATCATTCCAATATATTTTTAAAGTTGAACCTAATAATTGGTTATCTGTAATTACATCTCCCATCTTGTCAATTTTCCCATCAATTCCTTCTATATAACCAAATAATTGATTATTAAAATCTCCTGCTTCCTCACTCTCTAAACTATACTTAAATAGTACCATTCTTTTATAACCTTGATTATTTTCATATAATCTAATTTCTTTTATTGATAATTCAGTATCTTCCCCAAGATATTTTTTACAACATTTTTCATAATCAATTATTGATTGAGCAGTAAATAATTCATTTTCTGTAAGTTTATTTTTATTAAACATATACCATATACCATACATAATGATTAAACCAATTACTACAAATATTACTACATAAAGAGCAACTTTTTTATTATCATATTTTACATTTTTTTCATTTTTTGCACTTAATCTACTACTATGAAAAAACAAAGGCAAACAAATAAGAAAAATATATCCTGCTATTACAACAACAATTAAAATTTTAAAATTATTTGTAAGAATAGCCATAGTAATAATCATAGTTGTTAAAACAATTCCTATAAGAAAAATAATTATCATATAAATTTTTTTAGACTTCCTATTATTTTTTTCTTCCATTTCTACTCCAATCCATAAGAATATATTTTATTCATTATCCTTTTTATTTTTTGTTTTTTCATTTGTATTTGCACTACAAATAGATACATAATAGCCATAACTACAAGAATTAAAAATATTAACAAATATCATAAATTACACCTCATATAATTTTTCTAAAATCCTTTTTTTACTTTTTTTAAATTCTTCCTGTGTTATGATTTTTTTATCTTTTAATTTTGCTAATTCTTTTATACTACTTACATTACTCTATATTTACATTAATAAACATTAGTCCTGAATCAAGTCTAAACTTATCATCAATTTTCCATCCATCTCCAATATTAATAGTCAATGAATTTTTGCAACCACTAAACATACTATAATAACTTTTTGTGCCATCTGTTTTGAACGAACTCATATCTATATATAAAAATTTACTATTTCTAAACATCTCACTAAAATCATTACAATTCGATGTATCAAAATTTGACAAATTAATACGTGCATACGTAGAAGAACCGACATCCGTCGAAACATTCTATTCATATTAGTAACTTTTTGCGTATTAAAGTTTTTTAAATTAAAATTAATTATTGAACTACATCCATCAAACATTAATTCAAATGTTGTTGCATTTTGGGTATTGATATTTTCCAAAGCAATATAACTTAAAGATGTACAACCTTGAAACATTGCGGTAAAATTTGAACAGTTTGAAGTATCAAAACCATCTATGTTTAAAGTTTTTAGGTTTTTACAATCTTTAAAAATAGCTTGTACATTAGTAACTTTTGATGTATCAAAATTGCTCAAGTTAAGTGTTTCTAATTTTTCACATCCATTAAATAGCGATGACATTTCTTCAACATTTCTTGTATCAAAGTTTTGATTTAAATATGTTAAATTCTTGCATCCCGAAATCATACCTTTCATTTCTTTTACATTTGACGTATTAAAATTAGCAAAACCTAAATCCAAAGATTTTAAGTTTTCACAAC
Organism: uncultured Clostridia bacterium; assembly: GCA_947624715.1. The sequence continues at coordinate 22,357 of CANQLO010000023.1, read as the reverse complement.
CACTAAACATCCAATTCATATTAGTAACATTTAATGTATCAAAATTACTTAAATCTATTTTTTCTAAATTAGTACATCCATAAAACATATTTTCCATATTTGTTACTTTGGAAGTATTAAAACTTGAAACATCTATATCTTTTATTTGCTTAATACCACAAAACATACTAGACATATCTGTAACATTTGATGTATCAATATTCTGTAAATTTAATTCTAATATATTATTACACTGAAAAAACCATCCACGAGTTGTAGTTGGACATATTTTATTTTTTATTTCAATTTTGTTAATCTTATCTCTATCTTCATACCATATAGTCTTATTATCTTCTCCATAATCATAACCTTTTATATTTCCATATTTTTTTGTAATTTTATCATCTTCAAATTTATCTTTATTATTAAATACTAACGTTCCATTTTTATATAAAGCAACATATATGTTATCATTTTTTTGTTTCAAAAATATCAATGTTCCAATTGTACTAATCAAAATTATTACTATAAGAACAGTTACTACTATAAGAATCTTCTTCTTATTTTTTTTATTCTCCATAATTTTTACATCTCCTAACTTTAATATTGACTTGCATATTTCTCATATATATCAGGATATTTACTTTGATATGAATAACTTACAGGTTCAACTGTTCTATAAGCCTCTTTTGCTCTTTCAACTGTTACGCCAAATTTTTTAGCACATTTTGAATAAGCAATTTCATCGGTTATTGTATCTATTTCTTTCCAAGCTAACATATTAAAATAACAATAAATTTCAAAATCAAGTTTTTCTTTTTCTATCCTTGCTTTTTCTTCTGCTTCTCTTTTTGCTTTTTCTTCCATTTCAATTCTATTTATTTCATTTGTAGCATTATTATACATATCTAAAATCGTTTGATTTCCTAAATCTTTATATTTTTCTAATAATGTTTTAGCAGATGAATAATCTTGTGCATTCATTTTTTCTTGAGCTTGTTCGACAATTTGTTCAAAGGTTTTATCTTTAATTTCATTTTGCTTATTTGTTGCAATATCAACTATATCTTGATTTTTACCGTCATTATCTTTTATTATTGTTTCTAATAAATCGTATGCTTCTTTAAATTTTTGTTCTTCTATATATTTATTGCATTGAATTATATTTGAATATGAATTAGCTTTCAAATATTTTTTTACAATTTCTTTATTACTTGCTTCTTTTTCTTTTATATCTTCTAGCATAGTTATCAAATCTTCATCAATATTACCATTTTTTAAATTTTCAATTCTTTCATCTATTGCTTGATATAATTGTTTATATGCTTCTGATGAGAATTCTTTTTCCTTTGTATGCTCTTTTAGTATTGATTGAAATTTATTCCAATCGGATTTATCTTTTATTAGATTGTAACAAGTAGATAAATCATTATTATACTTTTCTATTCTTTGTTGTTCTTTAATAAAATAAGATGAAAACACCACAATTGGTATTACTAATATTATAATAATTATTGTGCAAATAATTTTCTTTTTTAAATTTTTAGAAAATATATATTTTGTTTTTTCATTTTCTGTAACGTCTTTTATTTCATTTTCATCATTATAATATATTTTTGCTCCACATTTTTGGCAAGTTTTAGCTCCATAAACGTTTTCCTCATAACAATTAGAACAAATAATAATGTTGTTTTCTTCCATTTCTTCATCTCCTTGAAAAATTAAAATTTTTATTTTTTAAAATTTATAATTTATTCAATATTTTCCTTTTACTTTCTTTAAATTCTGCTTCTGTGATTATTCCTTTTTCTTTCAACTCTGCTAACTCTTTTAAACTGTTTATACTATCTTTTGATTTTATATTATCAATATTTTCAACAACTACTTTTTTATTATCTTTTCTTTCTTTTTGTCTATTATCTTCTCTTGCAATTTTTAAAAAACTAATCATCTTATTAATAACTTCTCTGATTTCTTCATACTCATTACTAGCTTTTGAAATACTTTTTTCTAAAAAATCTAAAGTAAATACACTATCATCTATGTTGTTAGTATATATTTTTAATTCTAGTGTAGAAACATTTTCATTTATTGTTCTAGAACCACTTGCACCTGCTATTGCTCCTAATCCTCCAAATATTAAACCTCCTGCGACTGTACTTCCTGTTCTACTTGAAACAACACTATTACCATTTTCAAAGATTTCAAAATCTAATATTTCATTAAAATATAAAACAACTGTTACATTATTATAGTAACTATATATTCCTAATTGCTTACTTTTTGAATCTATATCCATTCTAACAATATTTTTAAATGATATATGCTGACAGTTCATCATTTTATTATCTGTTAAAAATTCTTTATATTCATTTAATTCTTCATTTTTCTTTCGGTTATTTTTATATGTGGATGAAAGATTAATAGGAATAATAATTAATGCAGATAAGAAAAATACAACAATGATAAATACTAATATTCCCAATATTTCCAAAAGTTTATACCTCCAATCTTTTAATTATATTTTAAAATTATCTAGTCATAACAACTGAAAATACTATAGCTGATAATACTACTAGAAAAATTATTACTCCGACTATAACAAGTATATTTAAACCAATATGATTTGAACTCTTTTTCTTTTTCTTTTCATTATTTTGTGTCATTTTTTGTATCATTAATAATCATCCCTCCCCTTAGTTATAAAAAAATAATTTCTTAATTTTTAAATTTATATGTCGATTTACCTGTAAGACGATTTTATCATAATTATATTATAAAATCAATAAAAATTAGGAATAGAGGAATAATATTTTGAATAAATTTATAAAATATGATGATAGATTAAATGTAATTGGAAATACACTTCGCAAATATAGAGAATCAAAAAATTTATCTTTATCCCAACTTTCAAATGAGTTAATGTTAATGGGGATAGACATACCAAAATCATCTTTACAAAATATTGAGGTTGGAAAAAGAGTTGTCAAAGAATATGAGTTTTATGCTTTATGTAGTATTTTTAATGTACCTATGGAGGAGATGCTAAAAGATTTTATAAATAAATTAAAAAAAGAGAACTAATACTATCAAAATAATTAGTATTAGTTTTCTTTTTTTTAAATTTCTAAAACAAATTTTTCATCTTTTGAAAATAATGTGATTGTTACACCCTCATCGATTTTTACTTTTTTTACATAGTCCAGAAGCAAAATACAATCAGTTTCTTCATTTGCAATGATTAGTTTGTGCTTATTTATTAAAATTTTAGCATTTTCAATACTATATCTTGTATTTATAACTCCAAAAATTTCTATATATATCTTTTGATTATCAAAATTTTTTAATAATTGCTTTTTTAATTTTAAATAATTTATATCTAACATTTTTTATTTCTCCTTTAAATTTCAATGAAACATTTTAAATCATCTGTTGCTAATTTTATTTGACTTTCTGTTACTTTTATATCACTAAATTCATTTAAGTTAAATACTAAAAATTGTTCATCTGTAAAAAATGTTATGTTAGTTTTATTATATTCGATTCGAGGTCGTTCTAAAATAATTGATGTATCAATTATTCCACTAATTCTTATGCAAACATTAAATCCTTTAAATTTCTCCAATAAATTTTTTATTTTTTTATATTCAAACATATCATCTTACCTCCAATTTTTTCTTTATTTCGTACCATTTTGTTTTGCCACAACCTGCAATTCGCCAAGCTTCAGTATTTTTGAGTTCTTTATTTTCAATTCTTTTATATAATTCTTTTAAAAGTTGCTCGTCTGGTTGATATGCAGGTCTACCAATTTTAAATTCCTTATTTTCCATAACGTTTAAATCCTCCTATATTTCAAAATCATCATAAGCCTCATCAATTTCATCCTGCTCAATTCCTAAATATCGAAGCGTTATTGACGGGCTACTATGATTAAATAACTTTTGTAGCATAGCCACATCTTTTGTTTTTTTGTAAAAATGATAACCGAACGTTTTTCTCAATGTGTGCGTTCCAATATCTTTTAATCCTATTTTTGAGGCTACACTATTAAGTAATCTATATGCTTGAACTCGTGTAATAGGCTTATTTTCTCCTTTTCTACTTGTAAATAGATAATCTGTCATTTTCATATTTTTTGTATATTCTAAGAGTTCTCTTGCAAGAGTATCATTTATTTTAAATCTCTTTCTTTTTCCTGTTTTTTGCTCATTTATGCAAATATGCGATTTTACTGTTCTATCTTCATTTAAAATGTCTAAAACTCTTAATTTTATAATATCAGATATACGAAGTCCTGTGTTAATTCCTGTTATAAATAACAAATAATCTCTTGTTCCATTTTTTCTTAATTCAATTTTCATTTCGTTTATTTTATTTTTATCACGAATAGGTTGTACTATTTCCATTATTAAAAATCCTCCTTAATTTTATTTATTTTGTTACATTGAAAGTTACAATAAAACTCAATATGATACATTCAAATTATTTAGTTTCTGCAAAATGAGTTCAAAAAGCTTATTTTTCAATGACTTTAAAAGTTTTTATCAATGTAACAAAATAGCCATTGTGTTACATTCATTATTTATTACATATATAAATAATAAATAAAATCTCAATTAAAATCTTTAGTATTACAAAAAGCATTTTTAATCCTCCTCATCTTCTTCATCTTTTAAAATCATTCTTACTTCATCGTTTACATCTTCATCAAAAATCGTGCTATGACGTTTTAATACTTTGTTTATTTCTTCTAATTCATCATTACATATATAGTTATTAAATTCAAAAAGCCCATATCTTACAAATATATAAACTGCAACATTAAATTCATCATCATAAGAAACATCTGAAATATCTTTTAATTTATTCATTATATTTTCAATTCTTTTTCTATCCATTTTTTTAATCCTCCATTTCTAATTTTTATTTATGCAACTTCTATTATTTTAATTTGAATAAACGGATTTCCTTTATTATCAAAATAACTCATTATATTATCTTTTATTTGTATATTGCTGTTATAATAAATCCAACTATCCACAACTTCGCCATTTTCTTTAGTAGTTAGCAATGTAAAAGCATTTGTTTGTATTTTGTTAGCTTTCCTTTTTGTTCCTATTCTTTCAGGTTTTACATCGTTTCTAATTGTTTCAAATAATAAACTATCCTTATTTTCCTTTAATCTTATTTTTAATTGATTTTTATTTTTTATCATCTTTAAATCCTCCTAATTTTTTATTTTTAGGAAGTTATACAATCAATTACATTGCATAACCTCCAATTCTTTACATTAAATATTCTAAAGTTTCATTATCAAAATCATAACTTTTTAATTTTGAATAATAACTTTTATCTTTGTTTATAACATTATCAATAAAATTATTTATTTCTTTTAATAATTCTTTATCTTGTCTATCATCTTCAATATATTTTTTCTTCATTTCAACAAGTTTTAATAAATTATTTTTTGTTACACGTTTCATATTTTATCCTCCCTTAAATTCTAATAATAACAAGTCATTACATCATCTTGACCGTCCCATAATCTACAAAAGCCAAAACTTTCAATATTTATGTATATTGTTCCATTCTTTAATCCCTTGACTTGTTTTACTGCTCCAATTTCATTGTCTTTAATAAATTGACTATCTTTCAAAAATACATCTTTACAAGGTTTTACTTTGTAACTGTCAAGCCCTGTTGTTTCTGTTGTTTCGTATGATATTTCTCTAATGATTACTTGTTTTGTTCCTTTTAGTGCTACAACTTGAAAATAATTCACGTTCGTTTGCTCATATCCCCAAGAATAACTGAATATATCGCCAATTTTTACTCCTAAATAGTTTTGATGTTCTTTGTTTCCTTTATAATCTAATTTTCTATACCAACATTTTTTTACATTGTGCCACCTGTAGCCATTATTTTTTAATTCCTTTATAACTTCATAATCAGGTTTACTGTCAAAATAAAGTTCTTCGCCTTGTTTTTCTTCATTTGTAACGATTTTGCATTTTTGTTTTATTTCTTCTAACAACATAAAATATCAATCCTTTCTTTTTTATAATAGGCTTGTAGCTTGTAACTACAAGCCCTTTAACTTTTAGCAATACATTTTTTCAAGTTCTGCTTTACTACCATTCTTAAAGCCCATTTGTTCAACAAATTCTTTAATATGGCGAAGTGTAGTAGCTGAATAAAATCCGTTAATATGTAATGCTCCATTTTTGATTGTAGCCACTATTGTTGAGTAACTGATAAGTTGTGTTGTTCCGTCTGCATTCCTAACAATAAATGCTTTTTTGTAAAAACTTTTTCTACGGTCATAAATTGCTTTTAATTCTTCTTTCATAATAAAAAACCACCTTTCAAAATTATTTTTCAAATAACTCTTGAAAAGTAGAGTAAATTCATCTATAATAAATATAGAATGACTTTTCAATAAGTTATTCGCTATTGTGATGTAGTGTGCGACGCCAATCAAAGCACTACATCGCTTTTTAATTCTCTTTTTTAGCTATAGTTATCTTTCCTTTTTGATATTTTACATTAAGTTCATCATCTCTTGTAAATCCTGTTGTGTCTATTCCCCTTTTTTTTAAAGCTATTCTATAACCTTTTACATAAGTTGTATTGTCTTTTTTACGCTCTTTAATCTCTTGTAATTTAGCCATTTTCCTTCCCTCCTTAACTCTACATATATTATATAACGTAGCACACGTAAAGTCAATACTTTTTTAAAAATATTTTTACTTTTTTAAAAAAAGAGGGGTAGCCCCTCCTTTTTCTGTTTAGCGTCAGAACGTTCTCATATATAGCCTGTTGTAGCTTCCTAGTCTTAGCTGAAAATTTTTAATTTTTCGGTGTTAAGTTGTGATAGGAGATTTTTCAATGTTTTAACAATGTTATCATTTTTCTAATTAAAGTATTATAATATATGATAACTTTAGAGTAATATTTTGTATTTTACTTGTGTAGCGAAGCGAAACAAGTAAAATGCCAGAATGAATAGCGTGAGCGTTTCTAATTCATTCACTAACGGCGAGTTAGAGTTATACGTAAGCTACTTTTTACATTTGAATATTATTCTTTTTGTTTCAACAATTATCTCATTTTCCTTAATGAATCTTTTAACATTTGATTTATTGAAAACATCTCTTTTTAAATTTGGAGCATATTCAATTTGTAATTCTGTTCTTAATGCTTTTTTTGAAAGAATTATTTTATTATTTTCATATTTTAGATTGTCTTTTATAATATTTGTTAATTCTTTCATATTATTAGTTAAAATATTTTGAAATATTTGAATGGCTTTTATATCATAATCTTTATAGCTAAAACTAATATTTTTGTTTTCATCTTCAAACTTTTTATATTTTATTTTATAATTAGTAGTTGTATCAATTATTTTAGAATTTTTTAACATTTTACAAACAATTTTTACTGCTTCAACTTCTTTAGTTAATATTACTATTCTTGTTGCTTTATCCATATCACGATTTACACGCTTTACTGCCTGATAAAATTCATTTGCTATTCGACCTATTTTATATTTTTCAATGTTTTTATTAACAAATGTTCTTCTTTCATTCAATAAAATAACTTTTATATCATCATCGGAATTAAACTTTTTATTAGAATAATACAAATATTCCAAAATGTATTGTTTTTCTGAAATATTAAATGTATGAGCTATTAAAACGTTCTGCAAATGCTTATAATTATTATCTCCCAACATATTTTGAAAATAATTAAGAAATGGTGTATCGAAATAATCAATCAATACATTTCCGTTACTATCAACACATTCTGACTTTTGCGTTACAACAAGAGTTACTTCTTTACCTAATTCTTTTAGTTTCTGATTACAAATTTTAAAAAAATTGTCATAATTACTTTTAGAAGAAGCTTTTGTATTTACTTGAATTAACTCAATTGTCCAATTCTTATGGTCTAATACTTGAAAATTATCCTCTAGCATATCTTGAAATAGCTTTTTTCTTAATTTATATACGTTGTTTATTCTAGCTGAAGCGTCTAACACTAAATTCTTTTCTAAAAACCAATAGTCATTTCTTCTTTTTGGAGTATATAACACACCTTTTTCTAATATACACGTTCCTCTAAAAAATTCTGTAACATCATCTATTGCATTATAAATACTTTTATTATGTTCTTTATAAAAAGAAGATTTTTCTATGTCAGTAAAAGTATTTGAAATTTCTTTTTTTATTTCTTTTACTTGATTAAGAATTTGTTTATACTTTGTTTTTGCATTAAATATATGTAAATGTTTATCTCTATCTTTTCCATTTGTCTGTAGATTTTGAAAATAGTTTTTTAATTCCATTACTAATTTATCAAATTTTTCTTGAATATCTATGTATTTTATATCAGCACGAAGTTTTTCTAATCTAACTTTGTCAATACTAACAATATCACACATATTTACAAATTCATCAATTATTAAAAGAATTCTATTTTTAGAAAATTGTTTCCTTTTTACTTCATTTTCTGCAAGTGATTTATACATTTGATGAGTAATAAAAATGATAGGATATGTTTGCAACTTAAAATTTATTACATCATCTTTCATTGAAGAATCAATAACTTCTGCATATATATTTTCATTTAATAGATAATATAAATATGTTTTATATACATTTAATGTACTTATATTTTGCATTACAAATAACATTCCTTTGTTTTTATTGTTTATTATCCCTTTAACATTTCCATTTTCGTCTTTATAGTAAGAAATTTCATCATTTATACAATACTCTTCCAAAAAATTAAGAATCTTATTTACTACTACATAAGTTTTTCCAACACCACATTCACAAGAATATAGTTGAAAATATGGAATAGGAGGTTTTGAACTAATATTTAGTTGATATAATGCTTCTTCAGAAGAATATCTATAATTATGTGTTATTTCATATTCAATTTGTTCAAGTTGTTTCTTCAACTTAATGTAATCGCAGAATCTAATTTTTCTTTCTTCTCCTGCTTTTATTCTAGCTTTTGCTTCTTCTATATCATTTATACTAACTTCTATCACTTCAATTCCTCCTTTTCTTATTACCAAAAGTGCATTTCTAATTCTGCTAAAATATTTTCTTCCCATACGAAGTACGAAAAATGTTCTTCATATATCTTTTTGGAATAAAGTTCTCCTTTTGGTGTCGGTATATATTTTCTACCAATCTTTACTGTATATCCTAATTCTGATAAAGCCTTTTGTACATTTCTTCTAGTTACTTTTTTTCTTAACTTTGCTGTTAGAATTTTAGACATTTGAGTTGCTGTGTAATTCATTATTTTTCTTCACTTCCTTTTATTTCTGTTTTTAAAAATGTGTTTGTTAACTCTCTTGATACATTAGAAGATATTAGACAAATTATTAATTCTTCCATATCATATCCAATTTTATAAAAATTTCTTTTAGTTGTTTCAAAAGTGTCATTTTCAGTACAAAATATAATTGCAAAACTATCTAGCACATATTGGATATTTTCATCTAAAATTTTTTCAAGAAAGCTATCTTTTTCGTTACAGAAATTAATAATGTCATTTATAGAAGTATTTAGTATACCTTTTTGAAAACACTTTTGAAAACCTTTTAAGCACATATATATAGTACCAGTGTATATTTTTTCAATATTTAATTGAATTGCATATAGTTCTTTATTTCTGCCTTGTATGACATACTCATTTATTTTTGTATTTTTTGTATTTTCGAGTTTTCTTATTTTCATATAAATTCCTCCCTTTTTTTTATTTGACAACAACAAGCAAAATGGAGTACAATATTTTTGTAATCTTATTGAAACAACATTTTGCAAGTTGTTGTTATAGATGAGCTTTATTATGTATGCTCATCTTTTTATTGCATATACATAAATCTTAATATATCAATAACATTATCTTTTATCATAAAATATATAATTTCTTCTATATTCATCGTATTTAATTTTTTAATAGATTCATTTAAAGAAGAATTAAAATATATCATATATGTTAATAATGTTAGATTTGTTTTAATAAAATAATCTAATATTAAAGTAATATTATTTTCTACAAAAAATATAAACTTTTCATCGTTTTGGTCTAAAGCTTTGAAAATTAAATTTTCAATATATGATATATTAAGATGAAACGCTATCTTATGAACATTTGATAGTTCTACAATAACATCTTGAATATCATCTATTCTTTCATCACAAATAGCTTCATTTTCTTGTAAAATATGTACTTTTTCCATATTATTTTTCCTCCTAATCAAAATTTATCTATTTTCATCATAAATAGTTAGATATATCACTATTTATTAAGATGTTCATATTATCCCTCAAATTGAGGGGACTTCGCCTGTCCTATATATTTTTATAAACTTTTTTTGTTCTTTTTGCTTTATGATATTAGTAGTATTTTTAACTTTAACTATTGAAATTTGTATAATTGCAGTAATTAAAAATACTGTAAATAATAATAGAAACATTTTTATTCCTCCTTTTCTTTTTCACGCCTTTGTTTCTTCCAGTTTTCATAAGCTTCTTTATCTACTACAAAAGAACGTCCTAAACGAATCGCGGGGAAATCTTTTCTAGCAAATATTTTATATGCTATATTACGACCAACTCCTAAATCTTCTTGAACTTCTTTAACGGATAAATTATGCTTTTCCATAAACCCTCCTTTCTGTTGCACAATATGTGCAACAACAAGACAAAAAATATAAGTCTTTTCAACTTCTGTTTGTTATTATAACACAAAACGTGTAAAAAGTCAATGATTTTTTTTTGATTTTTTAAAAAATTATTGACAAATTACACAATATGTGCTACTATAATATATAACAAAACGTGTAAAGTGAGGTGTTTTTATGGAACATAGAAGTACATTTTTTGGTAAAAGAGTTAAAGAGGAGAGGGAAAAGTTAGGAATTTCAAGAGAAGATTTTGCTAAACAAAATGGTATTACATATTCAGCATTATCAATGTATGAAAGAGGAGAAAGGCACGTTAGAGATGAACTAAAAATAAAAATAGCAAAATGTTTAAATGTATCAGTGGAATACCTTTTAGGAATAATTGATAAGCCTTTGCCGTATACAGATAATTTTGAAAAATATTATAATAATAGAATTAATCCAATAGCAAATTTAACTCCGTTTTCAAAATTAAGAAATAACCTAGAGCAAAATGGTATAATTCCAATGAATGCAAGTAAATTAACTGATGAAAGAATAGAAGCAATAACTCAAATACTTATTAATAATAAAGAAGTTATTGATATTTTAGAAGAAAAATACAAAAATAATATTGATAAATAATGAGAATGTAAACTGTCGCCAAACAAACTTTACATTCCCATATCACAACAAATACATTTAAGAAAATCTTAAAAGTTTTGTATATTTTTATTATACACAAAACAGTTCAAAAAATCAAATTTTCTTAATGTATTTGAAAAATTTATAAATATATAAGGAGGATTTGAAAAATGGCAGGTAGACCAAGAAAAAAACAAACAAAAAAGACCAGAAGTAGAAATGGTACTGGTACAATAACTACTTATTACCAAAAAATAGATAGAAAGGATAAGAGATTAAAAACAATTTGCAAGATATGTGAAAAATGCACTCATCAAGAACTATGTAATTATCGCAAAGGAAGTATGAAATGTGAGGTCTGCAATTTATGTACTAACATAGAGGATTGTGATAGATTCTATATATACTCAAGGAATGTTACACTTGCTCCACAACAAAGAGGACAAAAAAGAAAATATCTAGGTTCTTTTGATGATAAGAAAGACGCTCAAGAGAGCATAGACAAAAGTAAAAATGGTGGATTCATAGACAAAGACGAAACAAAAGTATATGAAATATTAGAAAAAATCGAGGAGAACAAACTTAAAGCTAATGCTATTAAAGAGGAAACATACATAAGAAACAAGTCTGTAATAAACAAAATTTGTAGGTACGGGTTGGGAAATTTAAAAGTACAAAATGTAACTACAGAAGATGTGCAAAATTATCTTAATGAAATAGCTGTATTTTCATCTAAAAGTGAATTAGATAAAAATAAAAGTGAACTACAACAATGTTTTAAATATGCACAAAAGCATAATATGATAACAGAAAACCCATTTGATAATGATGACTTTATTAATGTTCGTAGTAACAAACCTAAAAAAGTAGCAGAACCATTTACATTTGAGCAACGAGAAAAATTATTTGATTATTTAGATAATAATAAAAACTTAACAGATATTAAAGCAAATGTAGATAGTATTACTTTTAAAAATGTAGTAAAATTAGCTTTTTATACAGGACAGAGAATAGGCGAATTATTGGGATTACAAGAAGATGATATTTCATTTGAGCAAGAAGACTTTGGAATTTCAAAAGTAGCAACAAGAGAGCATACTTTAAGAGAGGGTACAAAAAACTCTGATAAAAGAGTTAGAAAAGGATTACCAATCGAAGTACGAATATCTTTTGATTATGCACCTAAAGATATTATAAAAAATATCTTTTTAGAACAATTAGAACATTCAAGAAAATGCAAGGGAAATAAATTAAAACTTGTTTTTTGCAATAAAGACGGAAGTGTTATATCAGGTGTCCAAATTACTAATGCTTTGAGGGTTATTTGTGAAAACATAAATATACGCCCACAAAAATACAAGCACTGTCATATACATCAAGCACGTCATACTTTCGTTGTGTCTTGTTTAGAAGCGGGAATAAGTGTTGAAGTAGTTGCTGATTTAATTGGAGATGAGATAGAAGAAGTACAAAAAACTTATGCTCACATACTTCCAAAGTACAAAAAAGAACAACTAAAAAAACTACAGGAATATTATCAAAAATAAAAAGTTAATTTTTTATAACATTTTTCTAATTAAAAGGTTAATTTTAAAAAAAATTAAAATGACAGAATCCAGTTATATCAGCTGTTCTGTCATTTATTTTTTATAACATTTCAAACTTTGATTTTATAACATTTTTATAACATTTTTTTTAATTTTATATAAAATTTTGTAAAATTATATAACACTAAAAAATAAAGAATCCCTATTTTTAGGGAAAAAATAACACCTCATAACAAGTTATAAAACGAGTTAAAAGGCATTAAATGGAGCCACTTGTCCGATTTGAACGGACGACCTACTGATTCATACCACTACAATTTTCATTGCCATTTTTTAAATGTTTGCGGTCTGGACTTTCTCTTTGCCAAGATTAAAATCTGAAGGCACATCGTATAAAGTCTCTACACTCGAAAACAGTGTTTTCTAGCTCGGGATTAACATATATTTCTACTTAGTCTTCCCCGAATTAGCGATGTCCACTTTATAAGTTTCCTCATAAAGGTGCAAGATAGTTCAAAATGATTAAATAAATCATCTATCCCACAAGTCAGTTGCTCTACCAGCTGAGCTAAAGTGGCGTATTTTTGGTGACCCCAACGGGAATCGAACCCATGTCTCCACCGTGAAAGGGTGATGTCTTAACCGCTTGACCATGGGGCCATATAATGGTGAGCCATCGGGGAATCGAACCCCGGACAACTTGATTAAAAGTCAAGTGCTCTACCAACTGAGCTAATGACTCATGTCTGTAATAACAATAGTTATGTCGGACACATACCTTATTTTACTATAATATTTTAGTTTTGTCAACTGATTTTTCACGAAAAATTTACAAAAATTAAAAATTTTATGAAAAATAAAAAAAGGTACCAATATTATGATACCATTTTTATTATTCATTATCCTCATTTGTAACAGGTTTTTTATAATTTCCTGAGATAAGTTTTGGAAAATATCTAAATATTCTATATAAAGCAAGTTTAATTTTTTTACTCCAAATATAAGATTTTCTTAATCTTCTAGGATATTCAATTGGTTGATCTTCTACAACTGCAAGAGCAGTAGGAGCACTTTCTATTTCAAAAGAATAATTCTGTCCAAAGTTATTATCCCATTGTTCATTTGAATTTCTAAAGCATAAGTTTAATGGTTCTTGAATATCAAGACTAATTTCAACTTGAAAACCAAGTTCAGTTTTATTCATTTCAACTTCTGTTAAATTGTCCCAATTGTTACCAAATCCATAATGAGCATAAACTTTTTCACTTCCATTTTGAAAAAGTTCACCTGTATAAGAAATTTTAACTTTTGAATTAACAACCAATTTATCAGTATTAAAAAATATATTTTTAACTAATTCCATAATATTATTTATTCCTTCCAAAAGCTTAATTTAATCATATATTTAAGTATTAATTAATTATTTTCAAAATTACACTAATAGCATTAATAACTAATAATATTATAATTAGTTATGTAATTTTATTCAATAGATTTGACAAAATGTATCAGAAATGTAAAATTTGTAACATTAATTAAATAAATGTTACAAATTTTTGCATAAAGTATAAAATTATATTATTTATCAGAAGTCCCTAAAACTTTTCCTATTATGTAAAAAGGAGAATCCTTTGTTACAATAATGTCTTGAATACTTTCTTTATCTGCTCTTAAAACAATATCTTTTTTTCTAACAATAAACTTTCTAATAATTAGTTTTCCTTCATATTCAAAAAGTCCAATATCTTTATTATTAAGTGGAGTATTCATCTCAATATAAGCAAACGAACCAATTTTTAATTTAGTACCCATATCATCATTGTTTATCTTTAAAACAAATGAAGCTGATTGCATTTCATCAGGACATTGCTTAAATCCATCAATAGATGATATTATAGGGATACTATCGTACTTGATATGGTTTGGCATATTATATTCTTTTTGCTCAATAGTTAAATTTTTGTCATAGGTATAAAATAAAGGTTGATATGGTATATGTAAAGCATTACATATACTTTTCAAAGCTCCATGACTAGGATTTCTTTCACCTTTTTCAATATGTGATAAATGTCCTATATTGATGTTAGTCATTTTTGCTAAATCAGTTTTAGACACATTTTTATCTTTTCTTATTTTTTCTAATATATCTCCAATCATAGTATCCTCACTAATTAAATAATTTAAAATTATTATATATAAATTGAAAAAAAAAGTCTAGTCTAATTGTAAAATAAATTCAGCTATGCTAATATAATTATATAAAATCAAATTTAAGAAAAAACATTTTAATAACAATATGTGCATTTATGATGGAAGCTAGAAAGGAATAAAGTTAAAATGAAAAAAATTAAAGTTAAAGCTATAATTTTAATAATAATTATTATTTGTATATTCATATTTTTATCAGTTATTTTTAGCTTATTAAATATGGGAAATACCAAAATATATAAAAATATTTCAGTGCAAGGAGTTGATTTATCCAAAAAGGAAAGAAAAGAAGCGGAAGAACTTATAAAAAAAATATACAGAGAAAAACAATTAAAAGGTATTACGCTAAAGCATAATGATTTTGAGCTTAATATCTCATTTGAACAATTAGGAATAAATCCAAACATAGAGAAATGTGTTGAGGAAGCATACAGCATTGGTAGAGTAGGTAATATTTTTACTAATAATTATGCAATTTTATTCAGCAATTTTATAAAAAGAAATATTGATATAAATTATAACTTAAATGAGGATAGCTTAGATTTATGTATAAAAGATGTAGAAAGCAAACTGCCAGATTTAAAGATAGATGAAAGCTATTCATTGGAGGAAAATGAACTTATTATTTCTAAAGGAAAACAAGGGGTTTTAGTAAAACGAGATGAATTAAAAAATTTAATAATTGAAAATATTGAAAGTTTTAATGAAGTAAATAATATAATTGAGATTCCTGTAACAGAAGAGCAGCCAAAAGAAATTAATATTGAAGAATTGGCAGAAGAAATAAAAAAAGAGCCTAAGGATGCATATTTAAGTAAAGATCCATTAGAAGTTCATGCAGAGGAAAATGGTGTAGAACTTGGAATTTCAATAGAAGAAGCAAAAAAAATATTAGATGAAGAAAAGGATGAATATATATTGCCTTTGAAAATAACAGAAGCTAGCACAAAAGTAACAGATTTAGGAGAGGACGCATTTCCTAATTTATTAGCTACATATACGACTTATTATGATGCAAGTAATATAAATAGAGATAACAATTTAGTATTAGCAGCTAAGAAACTAAATGATAAAATAGTAAATCCAGGGGAAATATTTTCATATAATCAGACAGTTGGAAAAAGAACTATAGAGAATGGATTTAAAGAAGCAAAAGCCTATGCAGGTGGAAAAGTTGTTTTAGATGTAGGAGGAGGAATTTGTCAGCTATCTTCAACTCTTTATAATAGTGTACTTCTTGCAAATCTAGAAGTTACTGATAGACATAATCATTATTTTAAAACTTCATATGTTCCAGAAGGTCAAGATGCAACTGTTTCATGGGGAGCTTTAGATTTTAAGTTTAAAAACAATAGAAAATATCCTATTAAAATTGAAGCAGATGTTGGGGATGGAGTAGCTACCATAAATATATATGGAATAAAACAAGATGATGATTATACTGTTTTAATTGAATCAAATGTTACAAGCATAATAGCAAGCCAAACTGAATACCAAACTGATACTAATCTTCAAAAAGGAGAAGAAGTAACAATTCAAAAGGGTGCAAATGGATGTACAAGTGAAACATACAAAACATTATTAAAAAACGGAGTAGTTGTTTCTAAAACTCTTATTTCATCAGATACATATAATGCACTTCCAACAATAATAAGTAAAAATCCATAAAAAAATGCCTATAAAATGAATATACAATTCATTTTATAGGTATTAAAATTTATCTAATAAAATTTTTATCTTCAGAATAAGGAATATCTTCCTTAGTAAAACTCCAAGGTTTATCAGATACAAGAATTCTCCATAAAGATGCATATGGCTCTAAAGTAAACTCCTGATTTAGTTTTTCTAAATTAATTTTAGGAAGAAGCTCTAATGGATCAATAGTATAATCCAAACCTGTTTCTTCTGTATTTTGTTTTCTTATTTCTAAATGAAGATGAGGGACTCTTGAACCTCCGGAACAACCCGTTTTACCAATTATAGTATCAGTTGTAACTGTATCGCCAGGTTTTACTAAGATTTCTCTTAAATGCCCATATACAACTCTTCTACCATCATCATTTAGAATTTCTACTTTATTACCATACCCATCATTAAAAGCATCAAATCCTTCAGTAGTTGTTCCATCAAATTCAGCAAGTAAAACCTTTCCAGACATAATAGGATGTACTTCAGTTCCAATATCAGCTGTGATATCAAATCCAGAATGAGCACGCTGTTTAAAAAGTACATAATGATTTTTTCTTATTCCATATCTGTCATGCTCTGCTACTTTATATTTTGGCATAATGGGCCAATTATAATTATATTTCTCCATAATCTTGTTCTCCTTTATCATAATTTAAGATTTTTAGTTGTTTTGACAATTTTGATATTTTTTGAAATTTACTTTCTATAAATTTTAAATTAAATGTTTTAAGACTTTTATCAAGAGATTTACATTTACAAAGTCTTTGATATTCTGACTTTTCATATTCTAATTGCTCTTGTAAAATTTCCTTTTTATCAGAATCCGAAACAGTTATATTATTGGGATTATAACCATATAATACAACTAATTTTTTTTCTATATTAGATAAATAGCTAATATATTCATTTCTATTAATTCTGCATATATGTACTTCTCTATCTCTATTTTGTCTACGATTAACATATAAGCTATCTTTTAATCCAAAAAATTCAGAAACATATTTAGATGGTAGATTATCTCGATGTAAAGTTGAACATAAAAACATTTCAGAATTTTGAGAATCTTTAAAATATCTATTAATATGTTTTTTAATGCCTTCATATATAATTATTCTGGCAATTCCAGCACTTCTGTTACATGGTAATGTTAGATATGTGTCTAATTCAACTGAATTTGAGGTGTTGGCAGAGAAATATTTTGAAATATCAAATGAAGGTTCTTCATAAATTATAGGAGCTCCTCTAGAAAGAATTTCCTCATATTCCATTCTAAGAAATTTCTCATATTCATCAACCACTTCTCTAGAATTATTAGTACTTTTTCCAAATTCAGAAGCTATATCATTTGCTGTAAAGAAATAAAATTGTTCATATTTTTTTTGTATATCTGCGTTAAAATTTTCAAATATATATTCTGACATATACTGATTTAATTTCTCTCTTAATATACTCTTTTCATGAAAACCATTTTCTTTCATTTCATTTTCGATAAAACTGTGAATATCACTATAATCCGTGTATTCAGCTAATATTCTAGATTTAGCATAACTAAAAGCAGATAATTTTATTTTATATATATCTAGTAAATCATTTAGAAATAATTGATTGTTATCATATTTTGATCTTACATATTGTTTGTACTCTGATGAATACTTAAAATATTTTGTAATATCATTATATGTGAAAGGTTTTTGACCTTGTGTTATATAAGTTGCAGCAATTACATGATTTAAATCATCTGCAGCTATAATAACAGTATTTTCTTTAGAATGTACATAAGACTGAATATCTTCTTTGCCTGTTATAAATAACTGACCTATTCTTCCATCTTCATTCATTTTATTAAGTACAATTTGTTCTAATGATGCAACTTGGTCTAAATAATCATTTTCGTTTTCTTTTGTAAGTTCAAATATTTTTAACATGCTAGTCACCTACTTTAGGTATTAATATAAGATAAAATATAATTATATTTTTATCAATTTATATTTTAACATAATATGCTAGTAAAAGCAATAAATAGAACTTATGTTATTATATATGCGGACATTTTCACATAAAATTCACAAAATAGAACTTATATTAATTATGGTAAGTGTGTTAAAAAATAACACTTTAAAACGTTTCAAAAAATATATTGATAATTTTCTAGATTTTGTGATATTATAATTGTATTATAATAAATGAAGGGAAATGATAAAATGGAAAAATCAAAAGTTTATTTTACTAGTGAACTTACACCTGATGCGGTAGTAAGAATTTACAAAGCACTTGGAAAAGAACTACAAGGAAAAGTTGCAGTTAAGGTTCATTCGGGAGAAGAAGGAAATCAAAATTATCTAAGACCAGAGTTTATGAAGCAAATTGTTGAATATGTTAATGGTACAATTGTTGAATGTAATACAGCATATGATGGAGAAAGAAATTATTCTGATAAGCATAAAAAATTATTAGAAAATCACGGATGGAGTAAATATTTTAATGTTGATTTAATGGATGAAGAGGGTCCAGATATGGAACTTAGCATACCAAATGGAAAAATGTTAAAGTCAAACTTTGTTGGTAAGAATTTAGCAAATTATGACTCAATGTTAGTTTTATCACATTTTAAAGGACATCCAATGGGAGGTTATGGAGGAGCATTAAAACAATTATCAATAGGATGTGCTTCATCTGAAGGAAAATCTTGGATTCATTCAGCAGGAAAAAATAAAGATCAAAATTCTCTATGGGACAATCTACCTAAACAAGATGAATTCTTAGAATCTATGGCAGATGCAGCAGCTTCAGTAGTAAATTATTTTAAAGGAAATATGGCATTTATAAATGTTATGTGTAATATGTCAGTTGACTGTGACTGCTGTGCAGTTGCAGAAGACCCATGTATGAAAGATATAGGAATATTAGCATCTCTTGACCCAGTAGCAATTGACAAAGCATGTATTGATTTAGTAGTAAATTCTAATGATCCTGGAAAAGAACATTTACTAGAAAGAATAAATTCAAGACATGGAACACATACAATAGATGCAGCAGAAGAACTTGGAATTGGAACTAAAGACTACGAACTAGTTAAAATAGATTAAAAATTAGCAAGGAATTATTCCTTGCTTTTTCTCATTCCATAACTGGGACTATTTTTATCAAAAATGGGGATTTTTTAATCAGTTTTACTGTAATTAAAATTGAATTTTATAAAAAAATATGCTAAAATATTACTATAATATGAATAATATTTAATAAATATCATATAATAGTAATAAAAGGAGATGAGAAAAGTGAATTGCTATAATATGGTTTTAGAGTATATAAATAATGTAGGACAAGGAATACCAATTTTTATTGAAGAAATAAAAGATTATATTATCAAATTTTATGATGAAGATGAAAAAGAAAAAGTATTTAATAATGTAAAAGCAATCTTAAATAGAATGAATAAAGAAGGTATTATACAAACTGCTTATAAAGGTATTTATTATATTCCCATAGAAAATATATTTGGAAAAATGCTATTAGGTAATAGACAAATTATTAGATATAAATATATAATGGACAAAAATGGAAACATTAAAGGTTATATTACTGGAGCTAAACTTTTCAATGATGTTCATTTGACAACACAAGTTCCAAATGTTATTGATATAGCCACCAATGAATGTAAAAATTTTAATAAATATGAAAATAAAAATCTAAATGTTATTTTAAGAAAGCCAAAAATTACAGTAGATAACGAAAATTATAAATATTTACAGTTATTTGATTTGATTGAAAATAAAGACAATATTGATATAGAAGTAGATAATCCAGATGAAATTATTTATAATTTTATTACAGAAAATAATTTAGATTTTGAAAAAATAATAAAATATGCTATGGATACAAAAAGCAGAACAGTAATCAATAAAATACTTATCCTAGCAAGATAGAGGAAAGGAAAATTTATAAAATATTAGACACAATGAATCGTTTTTCAGAAGATATAGATTTAACAGTAAAAATTCTTCCAGAACAATCTAATACCAAAATAAAAGATTTTAATTACTTTAAGTTAGATTTTAATGATGAACTTATACAAGAATTTAATAATATGCAATATAAATATGTTCTTGATGATAAATATAAAATTACAATGGATTATACTAAAAATGTAATATCAGAAATTTATAATTTTATAAAAAATTTTGTATCCTCTTATTAAGTTCTTTTCTTGTTTAGAAAATATAAATTTTACCATTGTCAATTTCTTTTAAAATTTCAATTCCTATGTATATATTTTTAACTAAAATTATATTAAAAAAGATTTTAAATACATAAGACTTAAAATCTAGATTGTATCTAAAACCTATAAAATGGTGGGCAACCAGGGGATCGAACCCTGGACCTTCTGATTAAGAGTCAGCTGCTCTACCAACTGAGCTAGTCACCCATATAAAATTACTACTTTCTTATTATACTACCGAAAATAGCAAATTGTCAAGGTATTTAAATAATAAAATAAAAACAGTTACATTAAAAGTTATGGTATATAAAAAGTATTTCCATCAAAAATATAGAAATAAGTAATATCAAAATGGATTTGAAAAATAGTCAATAAAAATCTTGAAAAAATACCAATAAAATACTTGAAAATTGTTCAATAAAGTGTTACAATATATAAAAAAGGAGTGATAATATGTCTCTTACAAAGAATGGATATAAAAAAAGAATTATAGATGAGAAAATAGAAAAAAACTTAAAAATATTTGGTGCAATAAGTATAGAAGGTCCAAAATGGTGTGGTAAAACATGGACATCTTTAAATCATGCCAATTCAGTTGTATATCTTAATAATGTTAGTAATAATTTTAATGAGAGAAGTTTAGCACAAATGAATGTTGACTTAATATTAAATAAAGATTATCCAGAATTAATAGATGAATGGCAGGAAGTGCCTGCGATTTGGGATGGGATTCGATTTAAATGTGATGAAGATAATACAAGAGGAAAATATATATTAACAGGTTCAGCAACGCCAGTTACAAAAGATATACATCATTCAGGAGCAGGAAGAATTGCAAGAATGAAAATGTATACAATGTCTTTGTATGAATCTGGAGATTCAAGTGGAGAAATATCTTTACAAGATTTATTTAAAAATAATGTTAAAGATAAATTAACAGGAAAAATTAATTTAAAAAAATTGATTTACTATATTATAAGAGGTGGTTGGCCTCAAAATATAGGAATGAAAGAAGATGAATCTCTTGAATTGACACAGAGTTATATTAATGATGTACTAAACTTTGATATTTCTAGTATAGACGGTGTAACAAGAGATATAAATAAAATGAGAAGGATATTGCGAGAATTAGCTAGAAATGAAAGTACAATTGTAAATAATAATACAATAATAAGAGATGTGAATGAAGAAAATGATGTTGCAAGTAGAAATACTGTTTTAGAATATATTGATGTTTTAGAAAAATTGCACTTGATAGAAAATCAAATAGCATTCAGCATAAATCTTCGTTCAAGCAGTAGAGTAGGAAAAACAGCAAAAAGGCATTTTACTGATCCATCTTTAGTATGTGGAATTTTAGGATTAACTACAGAAAGTTTG
>CANQLO010000022.1 GCA_947624715.1 uncultured Clostridia bacterium | reverse complement strand
AATGCTTTAATCTCAAGGCTTTCATACCTATGTGTGCCTTTGAGCGAAGCGAGAAAGGAATGGAATTTTTTATGAATTTTTTTAGAAATAACAAAGGAATAACGCTAGTTGCACTAGTGTTAACAATAGTAATTATGTTAATTTTAGCAGGAGTAACGCTAAATATAGCTTTAGGTAAAAATGGATTGCTGAAAATGTCAATTCAGTCTGTAGATAAATATAAAGAAGCATCTGAAGAAGAGCAAAGACAAATAGCTATGCTATTTGCAAGTATGAATCAAGAAAATTATTATTATTATGATAAAAATAGTGATAAAGCTATAATTCCAGCTGGATTTGCACCAACAGGTATAGAAGGAGAAGATGTAATAGAAGATGGTCTAGTAATAACGGATTCAGAAGGAAATGAATTTGTGTGGGTGCCAGTAGAAACAATTGGGAAAATGGTATATTGCTATGAACACCCAAAAAGTACAGTAACTTATAATAAAGAAAAAGATAAATTGGAATGTGAGCAATGTAAAAATGATAATAACCCAATAACAAATTTTGCTGGAAAGTTGTATGCAAGTAATCCAACCACTGGAAGTATATTCGATGAAGAACAAACTCAAACTGGTTATGATAATGTGAGTGTTTCGTATACAGGAATACGAGAGCCCGATACATTAATAGACTGTGATGGTAAAGAAGAAAATTTAAAAATAGTATTAGAAAATTATGAAGAAGGAAATGATATAAACACATTTAAATCACAGTTACAAGTGGAGTTTAATAATATGGCAGAAAGTGTAGGAAAATATAAAGGTTTCTATATAGGAAGATATGAAACAAGTAATTTAAGTGATACAGGAACAACATATGCAGAAATAAGCCGAGGAAAAGTACTAAAGGGACAAACAAGCATAAAGGGCGCGAATTGGTTTAGACAGTATGTGAGTAATAAAAAAATAGTAGATAAGAACAATAATAAGGCAACATCTAGTATGATATGGGGATGCCAATGGGATCAAGTTATATTATGGATGAAAGATATAGATAATACAGAGAAGGCAGATGTAAAATATATAAAAGATAGTACAGGAATGGGGTTTTATTTGACTGATTCTGATTCTCCACAATCCCCAACAATAACAGGGTCAAGTTCGAAATATAAGGTAAAAAATATATATGACATGGCAGGAAATGTTCATGATAACACAATGGAGGTTAGGGAGGAGACATGTCATATTTGCCGAGGGGGTAGTTGGGATGTTTATGGTTATGACCGCCCAGCAAGTTTTAGAAGTTCCTTTGATGTAAAGTATGATGACCTAAGCCGTGGTTCACGTTCTACTTTATATATAGAATAGATATAAATCCAAGGGAATATATAATGAAGTGCAATTTTATAATTGTATTAACTATATTTATGTAATACTAAAAGAAAAATATAATATTTCTCTCAGAGAAATTGCAAAAAGGATAAACATAAATAGGGAATTAATAAGAAAGTTGTATAATTAATAAATGTCAAGAACCTCTGTTTCTGTTGACATTGAAAGTGAGAAGAAAATTACAAACAGAATAATTTAATATTATTTGACATTTATAAAAATATCAAGTATAATAAGTATAGGAAATGACAATTCCACAAACGTGGTTTTGCCGAATAGAGTTAACTCACATCTACTCGTCAAAGTACAGATGTGAGTTTTTATTATTTATGTAGTTGCTTATGAACGGAACAAATTTTTGAAAAAAAGTTGCATTTATATTCTTGTAATTTATTAAATTTATGATATACTTTAATAAATTGATTGATATTTGTATCAATCGTTGAGTGAGAGAAAAAGTTGTAGATAACTACGACGTCCGCTCCAATTTAAGACGACTTACGAACTTATAAAGGTTTCGTAAGTTTTTTTTTCGTTTTTGAATCGAACTTTATAAAATTATTGAAAATTTTATATCTTAATTATTATAATTCCATACCACTCATATCTATTGGTGGCTGTTGTGGTGGAATTTGTTGTTGCACAGGTTGAGAAATGTTTTGACCATTTTGATATTCTTCTTGCTGTAAAGGTATTTGTTTTTGTTGTTCTTCTTGTTCTTGATGTTTTTGTGCAATTTGTTCTGTTTCTTTTTGTATTCTTGATTTTTCATCAAGCTCTAGTTCCCAAGATTTTTTCTCATTTTGTTTCATCTGTTCTTGTCCTGTAATTTGACTTTGTTTCTTACCATTTGCTATCCTAATACTAATATCTTCTAAACATTTTCTTTCTAATAAAATCTCTCTTCTTAACTCTGCTGTATCCATTCCATTTTGAGAATAAGATGTATACATTTCTTCAACAAATTGTAAACTTTCTTTAATTGAATCTTCAAAAATATTTGCTTTTTCAATCTGAGATGGGGGAATGTTTCCACCTTGTAAGTAATTATATAAGTTATTTCCTGACAAATTTATATGAAAATCTTTAGTTTGATAATCATAAAAGGCATTTCCATTAATATCACTTTGTTCATATAATTGCTGAACTATGTCTTGTTTTTCTATTTCACTTTCTTTGATATTTAGTTGCAACATTGGAATATTATCACTACTTTTGGTTGTACAAGCTTCTGTTCTTATTCCTTTACTCCATAAATTTTGCAAAGCTAATGATAAATCTCTTCTGCCTCCAGAAATACTATTTGCCATATTTTTTTGTTGTTTTGGTGGTAATTGCAATATATAGTCGGGCTTTATCATATAAAAATCTGATAGATTGCTACTAACTTGATTATTTAATAAGCCATCTAATATATCCAAGCCATTGCCATTAGGTGTCATATTGTGCAATTTTCCATTATTTATAATATTATCAAAAATAGCTTGTTGTGTTTTTAAGTCAAAAATATCGTCTAGTCTTTCTCCACCAAGTAATTCCTTTAATGTTTCTTTAGATACTATTCCATTTTTTATTTTCTTTGCAGTTTCTATAATCTGTTTTTTATCTAAGCTCATTACTTTTACTTCCTTTTTTTTTATTTTAGATTTATCCTTATTTTATATTACTCTTACTTTTTTTACAATAATTTTTGATAATTTTCCATATATATGTAACAAAAAGTATATTTAAATGGAGAATTGATAGATACAGGATATTACTATTATGATGATTGGGATGATTTAAAAAGCCATTTAGAAGAACTTAATTATTTTTATATTTGTAAATCTTCAATGAATGCTGATCGCTGTTGGGGTTACAGAAAAATGAATTGCTATGCTTTGAGGCTATATAGTAGAGTATTGTCAGATGAAGAAGTAAATAAAAATTATGAAAAATCAGTAGAATATCATTCTTTGTTAGAAAATCAGTAAAAATAATATGCTTGTATAGCATTTGAAAGATTATATTTTTTATAAAATCACTTGAAATTTACTAAAAAATATGGTATAAACATATTGAGTGGTACTCAAGAAACTTTCGAAGCCTTGAGTCATTTTTTTATGTAAACTGGAGGAAACATTGAAAGAATACAAGAATAATGAACAACTAATAGAATATTTAATATCTAAAAATGTAAAGATAGATAATAAAGAACAAGCATTAAAGAATATAGAAAAATATTCGTATTATTCTATTGTTAATGGCTATAAAAGTGTTTTTAAAGATGCATATAACAATTATAAACCTAATGTTACTTTTGAAGAAATATTTGCTCTATATGAATTTGATAAAAACATAAAAGCTATATTTTTAAAATTTACTTTAGAAATAGAAGTTATAATAAAATCGCTTATGGCAAATACACTAGCAGAAAAATATGGCATTCAAGATTATTTAAGAATAGATAACTTAGATGAAAATGCTAATGAGGATTTAAAGAATAATTTAGTCGAAAATATAAATAAAGAGATAGATGATAACT
The DNA here is from genome assembly GCA_947624715.1 of uncultured Clostridia bacterium. The sequence goes on along the minus strand of CANQLO010000022.1, from coordinate 26,807 downwards.
ATAATAAACATACAGCAATTACGCACTATAAAGATACATATAATTTTATTCCACCTTTTGTATTAACTAAAATTTTAACATTTGGCGTTATTAGTAGATATTATGGATTGCTTAAACAAAGTGATAGACAAGATATAAGTAAATATTTTAAAATTTCTGACAAGTTACTAAAACAGATACTTGTAAACTTAACCATGATAAGAAATATCTCTGCACATTCAGATAGGTTATTTTGTTATCGTAGCAAATATTACATTAGTTTCAAAAATATAGATAAAACTTATAAAAGAGACAGCAATTTTACAAATATATATATGATTATGGAATGTATGAAAGTATTGTTAGATGAGGAGAAATTCAAGGAATTTAAAAGTTTGTTTGATACAGAAGTTGATAAATTAAAAGGGAAACTAAATTCTATTAATATAAATGATATATTAAGAATAATGGGATTTAATGTATAAAAAATATAACTTTATAATATAATACTTATGAGTGGTACTTAGAAAACTTTAGAAGCTCTAAGTCATTCAAGTTGCCTAGAGTCTTAATTGATTCTAGGCATTTTAATATTGTTGATGAAAAATTCCATATTTCCCTTGCAATTTACAAATAAATTATATACAATACTTATAGAAAGAGAACAAGAGAGTTCGTAACTTGTAGTTCAATTGCTCCAATGAGTAAAATAGTTGTACCAGACGAAAGTATTGATGAAACAACTATCAAAATGATTTATTGTAAAAGATATAAGAACTATGATAAAATTTAATTGAGATGCATAAAAAATGAAGGAGAAATTATGGATTTATCATTTATCTTTATTAAATGATAAGGAAAGCAATAGTATAATATCTATGTCAAATGAGTATATAGAAAAAGCTCATAATGAAATTATGAACTTGCGACAGCTTATATGGTTTCAAGACGACAAAGTTTTTCGTGCTAAAGTATCTATGGATGGCATAGAAGATGGTGAAAAATTACCTTATTCAACTTTTAGAACAGATTATTTTGATAAATTAGATGAATTAGATTTAAAGTTAATGGAAATAAGAAGATTAGATAGAAGTAAACAAAAAGCAGATACAAAACATATGGATTGGCTAAACAGCGATAATAGTAGTCCATTAAAAAAACGTGAAAAACAATTGACTAAACTAGAAAAAGAGGCAAAACAGTATGATGAAGAGATAAATAGACAAAACGAACAAGAAGGTCAAGATATAGGAGAAATCTAATTAAACAAAATTGAAGAGAAATTAAAACGGGTGTCAAAAATCTCCGTCCCAATTGACATAAAATCAAAGATTTAGTTTTGATAACGCATTTTAGTGAAGAATATATAAATAAAATTATACGTTCGTTAAAGATAAAAAGTATATTGAATGTATAGGTGTTAATAAGAATGAATATTGGAAAATATTAAAATAGTATAAAAAAAGGTGATTAATTATGGAAAACAATAAACAAAATAAAGAAGAAAAAAGATGTATTATATGTAATAAACCATACAACTATCACTATGATTTATTTGGAAGAAATTGTTTGATGAATTTATATACACAATTAAATATCTCAAATTCTAGGCTTATTGCAAATAAGGAAAAACATTTATGTAATGTAATTGCTCATAGAAATTTTAAATTTTTTTTAAGCAAAAATAAGAAATATGCGATAACAGAAAATTATATTGCTTTGGATTATTTAAAAAGGATGGATTTAAAATCAGTAGAGGATATAAAACTTAAATTAACAGAAAATATCAAAAGTATATCAATATTTAAAAGATATACAAAATCAATGTTACCAATATATTCATTAAATGATTTTTATAAAATTTATAATGATTATATAGATTTTAAAAATCTATTGAATGAAAATATACAGTCAAATAACAAAAATTTTGATGAAACAATATTAAAAGGATTTTCAATTATTTTTGATGCTAATAAAATTAGTATGCCATTATATTATTCCATATTTTATGAGATGCAATATATGTTTTGGGAGACAGTTGTAATTGGTGGATTACTTGCAGATATGAAACTTTCTGCATATTTAATGCAGATTTCATTAACAAATTCAGGAGAATATGAAAAAGAAGGAAGTATATTAACCATTGAAGATGAAAACATTACTAAAATATTATTTGAAAATGCTGAGTTCAAAGAATATATAAATAGTCTATTAACTGACAAAGAAATTAATATAGAAAATAAACTTATACGTTTTTATGGAGGGGATTTATTGTTGTCTTTACATGATGCTACTTTAAATTTAAGAGCATCTAAAAAGGAAAACAGCAACTGGTATCTAAATATAGAAATTATAGATAAATATGATTTTACAGATATTAAAAATCTAAAAGATTATTTTACATCAACAGATTCAATAATTATGAGTTTGTTTTCATCTACTTTAAACAATTTTGCCGCTATTTCAAGTTCATACAATGTTATAAAACCATTTAATTTTGTGATTAAAATAACAAAAGATGATTATAAAATTGAAAATAAGTAGGAAGGTTGAAAATGAAAAAATCAAAAGTTATTTTTTCTGTTGCATTAATAATATTGATACTGTTAGTATTTACAATTTTATTTTTAGACTATCTTTTAAGTGATAGAAATGTAATAAATGGGTATTTCAAATCAGATATATATGGAGATAAGTATGGATTTCAGCACTATTTAGAATATTATAAATATTATTATAACCCAGAAAAAGATGCAGACTTTTATAAATTATATGATGAGGTTAATAAAGAAAACATTAATGAGATAAAATTGTATTATAATGACTTCAAAGAAAGAATGAATAAACAAAATAGGCTTAAAGAATATGATTTAAGTGACAATATCATAGATGAAAACGACTATTTCATACTTTTCGATAAAAATAATAGAAATTTTGGAAAAAACTATGCAAAATTTTATTATTATACGTTGTATTTCTATGATACAAGTTCACATATTTTATATGTATTATATAATAGTTAAAAAAATGTCAACGGGTGTCAAAAATCACTGTCCTCGTTGACATTGACACTCGTTGACAAACAATTATTGACAAAAAGTGTCAAAAACCTCCGTCCCCATTGACACCCATTGACACCGTTGACATTGACAGCATTGATAGCTTCTCTAGCAAGTTCATCACATCTATTATTAAATTCATTATCACTATGTCCTTTTACTTTAATGAAATTGACTTTATGAACTTTTGTAAGAGAATATAACTCCTTCCAAAGTTCTTTATTTTTTACATCATCTCCACTAGCAGTTTTCCAATTTTTCTTCAACCAGTTATAAATCCAACCTTGAGAAAATGCATTAACAACATAAGCACTGTCACTATAAAGGTCAACTTCGCAAGGAAATTTAAGAGATTTTAACCCTTCTATTACAGCGGTAATCTCCATTATATTGTTGGTAGTATTTTTCATACCACCAGAAATTTCTTTTTTATTTCCATTATACATAAGAATAGCAGCCCAACCTCCTGGACCAGGATTACCAGAGCATGCACCATCTGTATAAATTATAATTTTTTTCATAATAAAAAATATTCCTTTCTATCTTTATAATAGACAATATCCAAACTTTTAATGTTATTGTAAAAACTTTTAGTTTATGATATTATACCAATAATAATAATAGCTTTCAAGTAAGGAGGTATAATTTTGGCAAAAGTATTAGGAATTATTGCAGAATATAACCCATTTCATAATGGACATTTATATCATATAGAGAATTCGAAGACAAAGGCACAAGCAGATGCTGTAGTTGCAGTTATAACAGGAAATTTCACACAAAGGGGAAATACATCTATAGTGAATAAGTGGGAAAAAGCTAAAATGGCAATTAGTTCAGGTGTTGATTTAGTAATAGAACTTCCAACTATTTATAGTATATCAAGTGCAGAAAACTTTGCAGAAGGTGGAATAAAAATATTAAATGAACTTGGAATTGTTGATACAATTTCATTTGGAATGGAATCCGACAATATTGTAGACTTAAATAACATTGCAGATGTCCTACTTATTGAATCTAAAGAATACAAAGAAATATTAAAGAATGAACTAGATAGTGGAATCTCTTATCCACTTGCAAGGCAAAATGCTATTGTAAAATATTTAAATGATACTAAATATGAAAATATTTTAAATGGTTCAAATAATATTCTAGCAATTGAGTATTTGAAAGCATTAAAAAAATTGAAAAGTAAAATTATTCCTATAGGAATAAAAAGGGAGAAAGTATTTTATAATAGCAAGAAAATTGTAGATGAATATGCTAGTTCAACTGGTATAAGACAGTTATTAGAAAGAAAAAGAATAGAAGAAATTGCAAGAGTTGTTCCTAAAAGTACATTTAATATTTTAATAGATAATATTAGAAAAGGAACTTGCATTATTGATTTAAGCATTTTTTCAAAAGAAATAATATATAAGCTAAGATGCATGACAAAAAAAGAGATAGCCAATCTTCCAGAAGTATCTGAGGGATTAGAAAATTTAATAAAAGAATCTTCGGCAAAAACTAATAATGCAATGGAACTTATTAATTTAATAAAATCTAAAAGATATACACAGACTAGAATACAAAGAATTTTATTATATGCTTTGTTAGGAATAAGCAAAGAAGATGTCGATATGTCAAAAAAAATAACACCATATGTTAGAGTACTTGGATTTAATGATAAAGGCAAAAAAATGTTGTCTGATATAAGCTTAAAAGCTACAACTATAACCTCAGTAAAAAAATTTGAAGAAATAAATAAAAATGCAAAGTATAAAAAAATGTTAGAAATAGATAAATTAGCGACTGATATATATACTCTTGGTTACAATAAAAATTTAAAAAGCAATCTAGACTATACTCAACAAATGATTATTTTTAATTAAAAAGGTCAATAATAGTTATAATTTACAAGCTGTAAAATTAATTACATAAATATCAGCTATGAATTGTAGTTTAAAATATTACAAAAATATTACAATATGATTAATTTTTAATTATACTTATTGAAACGAAATGGCTTATAGCATATAATAAAATCAAATTATTTAGGAGGCAATCTATGGGGGACGAAAGTTTTGCAGATTACATCTTAGGAGAAAAAGACTGGAGTAAAAAGTTAGAAATAATGTATTATCTAAAAAAGAGAACAGGCATTTATTATGATAATTCAGTAATTTTTAAAACTTTAATTGCAAAATTCTTTTTAGATTATTTACATCATTTTTATCCAAAATTTGAGATAGATGACAATATTGTTATAACAGCTAGACTTCTTTGTGATTGTCAAAAAATAGAGAATACAACAAATTTATCTGAAATACAAAGCTATGCAAAAAGAGGAGCAGAATATCTATCTAATCTAGGATTTGATGAAAAGTTTTGTAAAATATGTGAAGGTGTAAATAGATATACAATAAAAGAAAATAGATATCCAGAAAGTGATATTTTAGAGTTAGCAGATCAATTTGGTGGTATGCTTTTAGACAGACCAGAAAGAATCGGATTTAAACCAGATGAAGCATTAGTATTACTAGAACACAGAAATCTAAAGGACAAAAATAATAGATTATTAAAGCCATTTATAAAATTTGTAAATTATATGCAAACAGTACAAGCCTAACAGATAGTAATAGGAGGAGTATTAGATGGAAAGTTTTATTGACAGAGTAGCTAGAATATATAACGGTGTTGGGACAAGAACAATGGAGCAAGCAATAGGAGAAGCAAAAAGACTATCAGAAGATTTTGAAAAAATTCTCTCAACACGAGTTATTGATAAAGTAGAAAAAGTTGTAACTCCAGAAGAAGTTAAAAAAAGTGGCATGGAAGCAATTAGTGATTATAAAGATAGTGATAGACCAGAAGCAGCAAATGCACCTGATCAGACAATTCAAAGAAGTGAAGGAATGGAAATATAAATATAATAAAACAAAAGAAGAAAGAGATTGCAAGTTTATATCTTGCTTCTCTATTTTTCGGCTCAAAAATAATAAATGTAATAATGAAAGGAATAGTATAAATGAACGAAATATTTGCAGATTTACATGTACATATTGGAAGAAGCGAAAGTGGTAAACCAATTAAAATAACAGGAGCAAGGTCACTTAATTTTGCTAATATTGCAAAAGAATGTTATGAAAGAAAAGGAATTGATGTTGTAGGAATAATAGATTGTGCATCTCCATATGTTATTGAAGATATTGAGAACTTTCTAAAAACAGGCGAAGCATACGAATTAAAGGATGGAGGAATTATCTATAAAGATAAAGTTTGTATAATTTTAGGAAGTGAAGTAGAAACATCAGAAAAAAATGAAGATGGAAAGACTGGAAGCGCTCATAATTGTTGCTATTTTCCAACATTAAAAGATATGAAAGGCTTTTCAAATGAAATGTCTAAGCATATTAAAAATATAACTTTAAGTACACAAAGGTCAGACGTGTCTGGATATGAATTAATAGACATAGTTGAAAAATATAATGGCGTATTAATTCCAGCACATGCTTTTACACCATTTAAAAGTTATTATGGAAATTGTACAAAAAGATTAGAAAGAATTTTTAAAGAAAAATATAATAAAATTTTTGCAATAGAACTGGGATTAAGTGCAGATACATATATAGCAGATGAAATATCAGAACTTAAAGATAAAAACTTTGTAACTAATTCAGATGCACATTCTTTACCAAAAATAGCAAGAGAATACAATAAGCTTTTAGTAGAAGATATAAGCTTTAAAGAGCTTTTCAAAGCAATAAAGATGGAAGATGGAAGAAAAATTATTGCAAATTATGGACTAGACCCTAAACTTGGAAAATATAATAGAAGTTTTTGCGAAGATTGCAATTGTTCAATAGAAACAAATCCTCCAGCTGTAAAATGTGATAAATGTGGCGGAACTAATATTACAATGGGAGTTTATGATAGAATAGAGATAATTAAAGATCAAGAATCAAAAAGTCCTAAATTTAGACCAAAATATAATTATCAAATTCCACTACAATTTATGCCTGGAGTAGGTAATAAAGCAATAGAAAAATTATTAGATACATTTGGAACAGAAATGACAATATTAAATAAAGTAACAAAAGATGATTTGGAGTCAGTAGTAGGCATTAAACTTGCAGAAATTATAGACAACTCAAGACAAGGTAAAGTACATATACATGCTGGTGGAGGCGGAGTATATGGTAAGTTAGATACAAAATAGTATATATTATGTTATATTTTCTATCAAATTGAATACATATTATGTATCAGGAGGATTGATACATGAGAAAAAAGATAGAAAATCACATAAAAACAAATATAAAAGAATATTTTATATTTGCACTAATACTTATAATTGGAATTTTTATTGGAACAATGGTTTTAAATAACTCAAATGAAATTCAAAGACAGGATATTTCAGAGTATTTAAATGATTTTAATACGAAAATCAAAGAAGGAAATAGAGTTAATTACTCTAATATGCTATTTGAAATAATTAAAAAGGATGCTAAATTAGTTTTTTTAATAACATTTTTAAGCGTATCTATAGTTGGAGTTCCAGCATTATACATAATTATAGGATATAAAGGATTTAGCTTAGGATATACAATAGCAGCAATTAGTGCAACATTTGGAACAGGTAAAGGGTTGCTATTTAGTATTTCACTCATGTTTTTTAATAAAATAATAGAAATTCCAGCAATATTTTATTTGGTATTAAATGGAATAAAAATGTTTAAAACAATAATTAAAGATAGAAGTAAGGAAAATATAAAATATGCTGTAGTTAAATATGCAGGAAATCTAATTATTGCTGTTATAATGCTATTAATTTCAGCTTTACTAGAAACATATTTATCTACAAATTTGTTTACAACAATTAACAGTTAAGGCTATTGATATCAACACTTTAATTATAAATATTTTAAAATATTTATAAAATCTCTTTACTTTTTAAAAATAATTTGATATAACATAATAAGTTTATGTAAAAACAATATTTATTTAAAGGGGCAGGTAATAATATGGATAAGCAAATTAAACTATTTTTAGAATTTTTACAAAATGATAAAAAGTTGTCAGACAACACTCTTCAATCATATAGAAGGGATATCCTACAATTTGAAAGATATATTATAAAAAACGATATAAATTATACTAAAGCAACTGAACAAGATATTGCTGATTACATAGAAGAACTTAAAAAAGAAGGAAAAAAGACATCTACAGCTTCAAGAAGTTTAGCAACAATAAGATCTTTCTACCAATTTTTATTAAGAACTAAAAAAATAAAATCTGACCCAACTTTAGGAATGCAATCACCAAAAATTGAAAAAAGAGTACCAAGTGTCTTAACTTCAGAAGAAATAGAATTACTTTTAGATCAACCTAAAGATGTTGACCTTAAAGGAACTAGAGATAAGGCAATGTTAGAATTTGCTTATGCAACAGGAATGAAAGTTACAGAAATAATAGATTTAAATTTAAATGATGTTAATTTTGAAGATAATACAGTATTGTGTTCAAATGGAAAGAAATCAAGAACAATTCCTTTAGGAACACTTGCAGAAAAAGCTTTAAAAGAATATGTTGAACAAGCTAGACCAATAATGATAAAAGATGAAAAAAATACTGCATTATTCGTAAATGTTAATGGTGCAAGATTAACAAGACAAGGATTTTGGAAAATAGTCAAATACTATAAAGACCAAGCTCATATAGATAAAGATATCACACCACATGTTTTAAGACATTCATTTGCAACACATCTATTACAAAATGGAGCAGACTTAAAATCAATTCAAGCTATGCTTGGACATTCAGACATATCATCAACACAAGTTTATGCTCAATTTGAAACACCTGAACTTAAAAATATATATAAAAAAGCACATCCAAGAGCTTAATTAATATAAGATAATATATGAGGACTACAGTAAAATGTAGTCTTCTTTTTATTAACATCAAGGGGGGAAAAACACTGGTTCTACTCATGGATTGGTTATCATAAGAAATAATAACTATATTTATGTAATCAATAGCTAAAGTTGTAAAATACAATACAATCTGTGGTATTTTTTGTTATTTACTCCATAACTACTTGACATATTTCAAAAATAATAATAGAATAGATATGTAGAATATTTATAAAAATTATATATATTTGTACATTGAAATTTAAATAGAAGAAGAGGTGTTATAATTATGCAAATTGTAATTTATATCACTATTTTTCTAGTCTCAGCAATAGTTTTTCTATTCGTTGGATATATAGCAAGAAAGAAAACGGCTGAATCAAAAATTGAAAGTGCTGAAATTGAAGCAAAGAGAATTTTAGAAGAAGCAGAAAAAGAAGCAGAAAATGCGAAGAAAGAAGAGATTGTTAAAGCAAAAGAAGAAATTATAAATACAAGAAATGAATTAGAAGAAGAGATTAGAGAAAGAAGAAGTGATGTTCAACAACAAGAAAAAAGGTTGATTCAAAAAGAAGAAAACCTAGAAAAGAAAATCTACGATGTAGAGCAAAAAGAAAAGCAACTAGACAAAAGAGAAGATAGCTTAGAAGAAGAAAGACAAGAAGTTCAAAGATTAAAAGACTCAGAATTAGATGAGTTAGAAAAAATTGCAAGACTAACTCAAGATGAAGCAAAAGCAGAGTTATTAGCAAAACTAGATGACACATTAGTAGCTGAAAAAGCAGAGAGAATTAAGAATATGGAAGAGCAAATCAAGGAAAAAGCGGAAGAAACTGCAAAAAATGTTATTACATATTCAATTCAAAAATGTGCAGCAGACCATACCTCAGAAGCAACTGTATCAATAGTAGCTCTTCCAAATGATGATATGAAAGGAAGAATAATTGGTAGAGAAGGAAGAAACATCAAGGCTCTAGAAACATTAACAGGAGTTGATTTTATTATTGATGATACTCCAGAAGCCGTTGTTATTTCTGGATTTGACCCATTAAGACGTGAGGTAGCAAGAATAGCACTAGAAAAATTGATAAATGATGGAAGAATACATCCATCTAAGATTGAAGAAATGGTTGAAAAGGCGAAAGAAGAACTTGCTAAGACAATCAAAGAAGAAGGCGAAAGAGCTGCAATGGAAGCAGGAGTTATAAATCTTCATCCTGATATAATCAATTTGTTAGGAAAGCTTAAATTTAGAACAAGTTATGGACAAAATGTATTAATGCACTCTATAGAAGTTTCTAATGTTGCTAGAATTATGGCAGACGAATTAGGACTAGACGTAAAACTTGCAAGAAGAGCAGGACTTTTACATGATATAGGAAAAGCATTAGATCATGATATGGAAGGAACACATGTTGAAATAGGTGTTGAAATCTTAAAGAAATATAAAGAAGACCCAAGAGTAATAAATGCAGTAGAAGCACATCATGGAGATGTAGAACCAAAAACACCTGAAGCTTATTTGGTTCAAGCAGCAGATTCAATATCTGCATCAAGACCTGGAGCAAGAAGAGAAACATTAGACGCATATATTAAGAGACTTGAACAACTAGAATCAATAGCAGATTCATTTGATGGTGTTGAAAAATCTTATGCAATTCAAGCTGGTAGAGAAATTAGAATAATTGTTAAACCAGAAAAGATATCTGATGATGAAATGACTTTAATTGCTAGAAAAATAGCAGAAAAGATTGAGACAGAAATGGAATATCCAGGACAAATTAAAGTTAATATGATAAGAGAAAAAAGAGTTGTAGATTATGCAAAATAAATACATTAAAAAGTTATAATAAGTAAAATGAGAATGTAAATTTTAAAATACATTCTCATTTTTTAGCTTCAAGTAAAGTATGAGGGTTATAACTGTGGATAAATATACGAATTTTAACAATTCTTTGAAAAAATTGGTAATATTTCTATTTACAAATTCATAAATTTGTGTTATAATAATATTGTTGGTGCAGTATTCTAGTAATATTACTTATTATGAGGGTGGGGCTAAAAATCCATCAATGGCAGACATAAAGTTTTGTAATGTTGCGCGAGACGCCAAGCTTGTGTGAGTTATGAGATAAGAGAATAGGACCATATATAATGGCATATATAAAAAAAGTTTCCTGTTTTCGTATTTGTTCAATATATAAGTCTATATATTGCAATGCCTATTTTGAGTGATAGTCTTGGGATTAGCTTAAAAAATAAAATTATTTGGCCAAATAATTTTATTATTTGCTATGAAATCACTATTGCAAAAGAAATTAGTAATAAACGTAATATTTCAAGGAAAACTTCTAGACTGTTTATTGGGATTAAGGAGTTTTGTGGATTAAGATACGGATTTAAGTGGTAATCTGGTAGCCAAATTATCTTGGATGCTTTGCTTAAATGGAAACAACTAAACAGTAATGTTTAGTGCAAAGTAGAGAAATTCGACTAGACCTAAACCGTAAAATTTACATAGAACTTTACCAACATAGATTTAAAATGAACGGTAAGATAACATCTTATCGTTTTTTTATCAATATGTTACATAAATATAGTTATTTTTGAAAATGCCGCGTAGCGACCAACCGGAGTGAAACGAAGGGCGAATGGAGCAGCAACCTTTAGGTTGCGTTGCGACAACAAGGCTTGAAAAAATAACTATATTTATGTATTATATTTATCTAAACATCTCGACAAAATTAACGAATTACATTATAATAATAACTAGAAATGGAGTAAATATGAAAAAAAATAATGATAGAAAAGAAGAAGTAAAATGGTTTTTTAAAATATCTTTAATAGCATTTATATTATCAATAATATTCTCTTTTATTTCAAGTGAAGCGGTTACTTTACTTTCTGTTTTACCTGCAATAATAGTATTACTACTTGTAATAGGAATAGGAATATTATTTGATATAGTGGGTGTTGCAGTTACTGTTGTAAAAGAAGATGAATTTCATGCAAAAGCAACTAAAAAAATAAAAGGTGCAAAAACAGCAATTAGTTTGATAAAAAATTCAAGTAAAGTATCAAATATATGTGCTGATGTTATAGGAGATATATGCGGAGTATTGAGTGGAGCAATAAGTGCAGCAATATCAATGAAACTTATGCAAGGAAGTAGTATTCCATTTGATCTACAATTTATAATAAGTGCATTAGTTGCATCTCTTACAATAGGAGGAAAAGCTTTAGGAAAAGGATATGCAAGAAGAAACTCAACAGAAATTGTTTGGATTTTAGCTAAAGTTGTAAGTAAATTTAAGAAAGAAAAAAATAGATAGTCAAAATATATGCAAAAAAGTGTGTAAATAAAAAAGACAAATCTAGAAATAAATAATAGAGAGGAGAAATGATTTAGAATCATAAGTGAAAAATTATGAAGATTTTAGCAATAGGTGATTTAGTTGGAGAAAGTAGCGTAGTAAAGTTAAGAAAAGAACTAGAAAATATACAAATAGCAGAAAAAATAGACTTTACTGTTGTAAATGGAGAAAATGTTGCCCAAGGAATGGGAATGACAACAAAGATATTTAATGAATTATGTAAAATGAAAATAGATGTAATAACAATGGGAAATCATACTTGGGGTAAAAAAGATATATTCTCATTTATAGATAATCCAAGAATTATAAGACCAGCAAATTACTCTAAGGGCTTGCCTGGTAAAGGGTATACAATTATAGAAAAAGAAGGCAAGAAAATAGCAGTAATTAATTTAATCGGTAGAACTGATATGGGAATATTATCAGATAATCCATTTACTTGTATAGATGATATATTAAAAAATATACATGCTGATTTTATCATAGTAGATTTTCATGCAGAAGCAACAGCAGAAAAACTTGCAATGTCTTATTATCTAGATGGCAGAGTAAATGTACTTTTTGGAACACATACACATGTACAAACATCAGATGAGAAAGTTTTACCAAAGGGAACAGGATATATTACTGATATTGGAATGACAGGACCAATAAATTCCGTAATTGGAATGGATATAGAAGCATCATTGAAAAGATTTGTAACATCTCTTCCAGAAAAATATAGGCTAGCAGAAGGAGAGCAAATGATTAACGGAGCAATATTTGATGTAGATGATATTACAAAAAGAACTAAAAAAGTTTATAGAATAAATGTTTAGGTTCTAGTAAAAAATAAATTTACTATTGACATTTAAATATAGTTAATATAGCATATAGTTAAAATGCATTACAATAAAAGTTAATCACATAAATATAAAAAGAAATATTACAAATTTATTACTATTTTAAATAATTGAATAAATCTGTTGACATTTTAATTTTTTAAGTTTATTATTGTAACATAACGAAAAAGCAAAATAGATTGGAGAAACAAATGACAAAGTTTGTAAGCCTTGAGGCTGTAGAGAGAGAGAGAGAGAGAGAGTTACACTTTAGAAATAAAAAGTGTAACATGTATAGGCAGTCTAACACAAACAAATAATTTAATAGATAAAAGAATAAACATAGATAAAATGGCTATGTGTTTTAGTGAATTCTAAAATGCATAGTTTTTTTGCGGTTCAAAGATAAGTTTTTCAAATGTTAAATAAAAAACAAAAATAAAAGTTAAAGGAGGAAAGAAAAAATGAAAGAACAAAAGCAGAAAAGAAATGAAGGAGGAATTACGCTTATAGCGCTTGTCGTAACCATAATAATAATGTTAGTACTAGCAGGAGTGACTCTAAATCTAGCATTAGAAGATGGAGGATTAATAAATACAGCGAAAAAAGGAATAGAAGAACATGATAAAGCAAGTCAAAAGGAAAAAGAAGAATTAACTGGTGCAGCGGGAATGATACAAAATTTAATAGATGGAGTAAATGGAGGAACAACACAACCAACAGAAGACGATACCCCACTAGTATCAACAGTAACAGATACGAATCATGAAGATAATAAAGAAGTGAAAGACAGTTTAGGAAATCCATTAGTAATACCAAGTGGGTTCAAATATGTAACAGGAGAAAATGTAGAAGATGGAATAGTAATAGAAGATGCAAACCAAAACCAATTTGTATGGATACCAGTAAGTAATATAAATGGAGATAATAATGCACAAACAGAGCCAGAAGCAACAGATTTAATTAAATTAAAAAGTGGAAGTAAAGTAGAAATAACATTAGGAAGGTATACATTTAAGGATCAATACAATGGAACACAAAGTTCAACAGATGGAACACCAGAGATAGTACAAAAAGGTTCAGAAAGAGCAAATGATATCACACTTACATTTCATGTTCCTAGCAGTGAGAGTTATAATTTTAAAGAAAGTACAAATTTAGTAAGAGAAAATGGAGGAGAAGGAGCAAAATCTTTAGAAAATTTTATAACAAGTGTAGAAAACAATCATGGATATTATTTAGCGAGATATGAAGCGGGACGTGGTACTGATGGTAAACCAGTATCAAAAGTAGGAGCAGTATGGAATAATATAACCCAATCAAACGCTTCAGCTGCAGCACAAAGAATGTATGAAGGAGAAGAAAAATATACAAGTGATTTAGTAAATAGTTATGCATGGGATACAGCGATAGTATATATTCAAGCAATGGAAAATGAAAATTATGCAAATAAATCAGACGGGAATGGTAGTTTAAAAAATACCGGAGCAACAGGAGATGAGAAATGTCATATATTTGATATGGCAGGAAATGTATATGAGTGGACAACAGAATATTCTATGAACTCCGTCTTTGGCTTAGACTGCCCTTGCACTTTTCGAGGCGATATGTACGACAACAAAAGCAAAGGCTACACAGCTGTTCGTAGCTACTACTATACGGGTGGCAGCGATGACTTCTTTGGGTTCCGTCCACTTTTATATTTAAAGTAGCTCCGAAATATAGTGCATTTGGATTGTTCTTGTACAGATGACAGGACAAGTCGATCGCACCACTTGCGTGGTATACCATACTAATATGGTATACATTTTTTTAATTAAGAATGTAAAATATTGTCAAAAACTGTCGACGAAAAGTTAAAGAAAATCATTGAAAATACTAGACATTTTGTTCCTATAGTATTATAAATATATTTGTAATTACAAAATAAAATAATATTAGGAGGAAAAAATGGAAGTTTTAAAAATCTCATCAAAATCAAACCCAAATTCAGTAGCAGGAGCTATTGCTGGAATGGTAAAAGAAACAAGAAAGGCGGAAATGCAAGCAATTGGAGCAGGAGCTCTAAATCAAGCTGTAAAAGCTGTTGCTATAGCAAGAGGATTTGTAGCGCCAACAGGAGTTGACTTAGTATGTATACCTGCATTTGCAGAGGTTCAAGTAGAAGGAGAAGACAGAACAGGAATTAGACTTATAGTAGAGTCTAGATAAGAAAGTTGTATAAAATAAATCGTTTTAACGATTATATGGGTAACCATAGAATTTATGTGGGGCATGGATAAATATTGTTGTGAAGCTGACAAAATATTTATTCATGTCATTTTTGACTAAAATATTGAAAAATTGATTATATTATTATATGATACTCAAAGGAGAAAGGGATTAATCAATTAAATAGAAATATAATTGATTATACAAGAAAAAAATGAAATCAAGTAGTAATAACTTTTTTAAGTATATATTTATTATAGTTGTAATAGCTCTTATTTGTGGAGCCGTTTATATATTATATTATAGCAATAACAAAGAAGGAGAAGAGGATTCAGAAAATTATAATTCTACTGAAGAAGAAGGTATTAGCATAGTAGAAAATTTAAAAATGGGTATAACAAATTATGATACAATGAATCCTATTTTAACCAAAAATAGGGATATAGTAAATATAGACAAGCTTGTATTTGACTCAATTTTTAATGTTACCTCAGATTATAGATTAGAGACATCTTTAGGAACTTCAATTAATATGACATCAGAAACAAGCTATGAGATAAAAGTAGACTCAAATATTAGATGGCAAGATGGATCTCAACTTACATCTTCAGACATAAAATATACAATAGAACAAATTAAAAATACTAACTCAATTTATTTATCAAATGTACAAGATATAGTAAGTGTAGAAACACCAGACTCGGAAACAGTAGTTATAAATTTATCAAGAAGTGTACCATTTTTTGAATATAACTTAACTTTTCCAGTAGTGTCAAGTAGATATTATTTCGGAGAAGATTTTGTAAATTCAAGTAAGATTCCAATGGGAACAGGAATGTATAAAATTGCAAGCATAAATGATGATAACATATTGCTTATTATGAATGATAAATGGAAGGATTTTAAAACGAATCAACCACGAACACAATCAATTACATTACATAAGTATAACGCAATAGGAGAGATATTTAACACATTTAAACTTGGAAATGTTGATTTAGTAAATACCTATATGACAAACTATTCAGATTATATAGGAACTATAGGATATAATAAAAGAGAATATTACGGAAGAGACTATGATTTTTTAAGCTTTAACTGTAATGATAATATTTTATCAGATCCAGCAGTAAGAAAGGCAATAAGTTATGCTATAAACAAAGATAGTATAGTAAGTACGATATTTGGAAACTCAAAAGTGGTATCAAATGGACCACTTGATTATGGAAGTTTCTTATATAATGGAGAAAATGTTATTACATTTAATCAAGATTTAGCAAAAAGAACATTGCAAGATGCTGGGTGGACTTATACAAATAATAGATGGCAGAAAAATATAAATGGATATGTAAAAAAATTAAATTTATCGTTAGTTGTTAATGAAAGTAATAGTGATAGAGTTAATGTTGCAAATCAGCTTAAAAATCAACTATCAGAAGTAGGAATAATCATCAATGTTGTAAAAATAGATGATAATAGGTATTATAATTACTTAAACAATAAAGATTACCAATTGATATTAACTGGTGTATCAAGTTCAGTAAGTCCTGATTTATCATACTTTTATGGTTATGGTAACATATCTAACTATTATAATGAAGAAGTATTTTCAAAGATTAATTCAGTAGACACAATTAAGGAAGCACAAAAAATTGTAAATGAAGAAGTACCTAATATAGGCTTATATAGAAATAAAGGAACAATTATTTTAAATTCAAACGTAGGTGGAGACTTTTCACCAAATTCAAACTTTTTATATTACAATTTTAATAAATGGTATAGACAACAATAGTTTTTATAAATATAGTTATTTTTTCAAGCGATGCCCACGCAACGCAACCTAAAGATTGCTGCTCCAATCGCGCTACGCTTGGTAGCGGCCAAGGCTTTTTCAAAAATAACTATATTAAAAAAATAGAAAAAGTATTGACAAAAAATTTATTTAATATATAATATGTACAAACATATGTTTAGAAAAAATAGGAGGAAATTATGAGTACAGAAAAAATGAATTCAGAAAAACAAAAAGCATTAGAAGCAGCAATGGGACAAATTGAAAAACAATTTGGAAAAGGATCAGTAATGAAATTAGGAGATTTTAAAGCAATAAACATAGAAGCAATTCCAACAGGTGCTCTTAGTCTAGATATAGCTTTAGGAATAGGAGGTATTCCTAAAGGAAGAATTATAGAAGTATTTGGACCTGAATCATCAGGAAAAACTACTTTAGCATTACATATGATAGCAGAAGCTCAAAAGCAAGGTGGAGAAGCAGCATTTATTGATGCAGAGCATGCATTAGATCCAGTATATGCAAAACATCTTGGTGTAGATATAGATAATTTAATAGTATCACAACCAGATACAGGTGAACAAGCTTTAGAAATAGCAGAAGCTTTAGTTAGAAGCGGTGCAATAGATTTAATAGTAGTTGACTCTGTTGCAGCCTTAGTTCCAAAAGCTGAAATTGATGGAGATATGGGAGATGCTCATGTAGGTCTTCAAGCAAGACTTATGTCACAAGCATTAAGAAAATTGGCAGGTGTAATAAATAAATCAAATAGTTGCATTGTATTTATAAATCAATTAAGAGAAAAAGTAGGAATAATGTTTGGAAATCCAGAAACAACACCTGGAGGAAGAGCATTAAAATTCTATGCATCAGTAAGATTAGATATTAGAAAAGTTGAAAATATCAAGCAAGATGGAGATGTTATAGGAAGTAGAGCAAGAGTAAAAGTTGTAAAAAATAAAGTTGCTCCTCCATTTAGAGAAGCAGAATTTGATATAATATATGGAAAAGGAATATCTAAATCTGGAAATATTCTAGATATAGCTATAAATCTTGGATTAGTAGAAAAAAGCGGTTCTTGGTTTGGTTATAATGGAGAAAGAATAGGACAAGGAAGAGAAAATGCTAAAAAATACTTAGAAGACAACCCAACTATTATGAATGAAATAGAAGAAAAAATTAGAAATAACTTTGACCAAGCTTTTGAAAATAGTTTAGGTGATGAAGTTATTGATGAAGAACAAGAAAAAGAACCAGAAGACGAAGAATAGTGTCAATGTCAAAGGGTGTCAAAGGGGACGGAGGTTTTTGACACAAAAAATCAAAGCTTTTCAAAGTCAAGTCCATAGTCCTCGAAGACGATTTTACATAGATTAAAAAAACAGTAGGAGATAAAATTGAAAAACTTACCTTATTCAGAAAACATTGAAGAGTTAGAAAAAATTGATCAGGTTAAAAGTAGAGTATTAAAATTTATAATGTATAAGAAGCGTACAGAACAAGAAATCAGAAATAAATTTCACAATACTTTTGACAATGATATATTTGAACAAGTAATTGAAGAGTTAAAAGAATTAGGATATATTGATGATAACAATTATATAGAAAGAGCAGTAAATGAATATATATCTTTAATGAATATGTCAATTAAAGAATTAAAATATAAGTTATTATCAAAGGGAGTAAAAAGTGATACTATAGATGATTACTTCTCTGATAATTATGATAGATTACTAGAATTTGAAGAAAAATCAGCTGAAAATATATTCTTGAAAAAATCATCTTTAATGGAAATTCAAGATATTAAACTGTTTTTAAGAAAAAAAGGATATATGGAGGAAAGCATAAAGAATGCAGAACATATTTACACTGGAAACAACTAAATACAATATCAAAACACAAAACTTCGAAGGTCCATTAGATTTATTATGTCACCTAATTGATATAAATAAAATGGATATTTATGATGTTAATTTAAATGAGATAACAGACCAATACATAGAGTACATAAAACAAATGAAAGAAATGGATTTGGAAGTTACAAGTGAATTTTTGGTAATGGCTTCTAATTTATTATATATAAAATCAAAGAAGCTTCTTCCTCGTGTAGAAGACGAAGAAGAAATGATTTCAGAAGAAGAACTTATCCAGAGAATTATGGAATACAAACAATATAAAGAAATCACTAAAACATTTGCGTTAATGTATTCGGAAAACAATAAAAGATTTTTTAGACAACCAGAAAAGATAGAACTCCCAAAACAAGATTTGCAAATAAACTATACACAAGACGAAATAATAAGTATGTACAAAGATTTATTACAAAGAACAAGTGTAAGAGTAAATAAAAATGCCAAAAATTTAGAAAAGATAGCATTAATTGAAAATTATTCAGTTGGGGACACTGTTAAAACAATGTTTAGAGCACTTATAAAAAATCACAATTTTGTATTTAACAAGCTGTTCTCTTTAAACAAATGTAAACCACAAGAAGTAGTTACAGCATTTTCAGGACTCTTAGAGATGTCTAGAAGAAGTAAAGTAGAAACAAATCAAGAAGAGCTATTTGGAGATATAGAAGTCACAAAAAAGAAAAAAGTAAATGCATAGGCATAAAAAACAAAAATGAAAGTATAAATAAATAAAAAAATGGAAAAAACTACTATAAGGAGGATTCCTTGTGGTAGTTTTAATTTTATGTATTATTTTAGCCGTTATATTAATTATATTTATATGTTTTGTTTTCTCTGCAATAAAATTTAAATTAATAGATTTTAAAATAAATAATTATGAAAATCTAAAAACAATAATTATGCTTATAAAAAATAAAGAATATATTAAAATATTTGATTATTTAGATTTTATATTAAAGCTAGAATTTTGTGTGGTAAAGAAAATACCATTACTCAGATTTAGAGTATCGGATGATGAAATAGCTAATTTTTTAAGAAGGCAGATAAGAAAACATAAATTAAAAAAAGAAGAAAAGGAGTTGGAAATATTTGCTAAGAAAGATAAAAAAGAACTTGAACAAGATTATGCAGATATAAGTCTAGAAAGTTTGGACTTACTTATGAATCTAGGAACAGACAATGCCAGTTTAACAGCATTATCAGCAACAGTTGTTACAATTATAATATCAACTATACTTCCTTTTTTAGTAGATAAGGTAGAACCAGAAAAGTACAATTATGAAATAAATCCAGTTTATTTAGATAAGCCTATATTTAATTTAAATGCATCAATTGTATTATCTATGCCAGCAACAGATATCATTAAATTATTTAGATAAATGTGAATAAAAAAATAAATATGGTAAATAATACAAAAAGAAAAAATTTAATAGTAAGGAGAGATATATATGTCTAATTATCCGATTGAAGGTTTGATGAATAGTGCGATGAACTCAATCAAAGAAATGATTGATGTAAATACTATTATAGGAGATCCAATTGAAACATCTAATAACATAATTATTATTCCAGTATCAAAAGTTAATTTTGGATTTGCAGCAGGTGGAAGTGAATTTAAAGTAAAAGGTATGTCTGATAAAAAAGAAAAAGACAAAGAAAGTGAAGAAAATGATGAAAAAGTAAGACTTCCTTTTGGAGGAGGTTCAGGAGCAGGAGTAAGTATCAGTCCAATTGCCTTTATAGTTGTACAACCAACAGGAGTAAAACTATTACCAGTAACACACGCATCTTCACTAGATAAATTACTAGATTTAGTTCCTGATTTAATAGAAAAGACAACACAAATGTTAGATAAAAAACTAAGCAAGTCTAATAAAATAATGCAAGAAAATTTAATAGTAAAATTAAGTGATGATAAAAATAAAGCAAAAGATAATAAAGAAGAAAAAAGTGAAAACAACAAGGAAAACAGTAGTAATGAACCATCTAAAATAGTAGAAGTAGAATCTAAACCTTATGAAGTAGAATACGATGAGACAGATATTTAAATATATCTGTCTTTAAATTATAAAATCCACAGCTATTATTAAAAAACATAAATATAGTTATTTTTGAAATAGCCGCGTAGCGACCAACCGAAGTGAAACGAAGGGCGAATGGAGCAGCAACCTTTAGGTTGCGTTGCGACAACAAGGCTTGAAAAAATAACTATATTTATGTAATTAATTTTATTACTGTGAATTGTAACATAAAATATTACAATTCAAAAAAATAATTCAAAAAAATAATTCAAAAAAATACTTGTAAAATTAAGCATATATTGATATACTTAGAATATCATAAACTATGAGGAGGTTTTTTATGAGTGAAGAAAAGAAACAAGATTTAAAAGAAAAGAAAGAAGAAGCTACAGTGGAGAGCACAGAGAGCAATAATATACAAATATCAGATGATGTTGTAGCAGTAATTGCAGGAATGGCAGCATCAGAAGTTCCAGGTGTAGCAGATATGGCTGGAGGATTTGCTGGAGGTATATCAGAAGTATTAAGTGGAAAGAAAAATTTATCAAAAGGAATTAAAGTAGACATTTTAGAAAAATCAGCTAAAATAGATGTAAACATTATTGTTGAATATGGTGCAAGAATTCCAGAAGTAGCTTTTGAAATACAAAAGAGAGTAAAAAAATCAGTTGAAAGTATGACTGGATTAAATGTTGAAGAAGTAAACGTACATGTTCAAGGAGTAAGTACATCTCGTGAAGAAAAAAGAACAGAGAAAAAAGATGAGAAAAAGGAAGAAGTAAAAGAGTCAGAGGCAAAAGTAGAAGCAAAGAAAACAGAAACAAAAAAAGGTGATGAAACAAAGAAAAATGTAAAAAAATCAACAACTAAAAAAACTCCTGTAAAGAAAGAGATAAAAAAATAAATAATGTAAAAGTTCTATGAAAATAGAAAAAAATAAAAGTGAGGTAAAAAAATATGAAATTTTTAGATAAATTAGGACTAGCTTTATTTTCAGTAATAGTTTTAGTAATATCAATTATACTATGCTTAATAGGATTTGGCTGGATGGAACCAACGATATTTGGAATTTTAATAAGTAAAGTATTAATAAACCAAACTTATACTTATATTATGATAGGAATATCTATTTTATTAGTACTTCTAGCAATTAGATGCATATTCTTTGCAGATTCAGATGATAGAGAAGAAAGTGATGACGGTATATTATTACAAAATGATGATGGAAGATTATTAATTACAGTTGAAACTCTTAAAGATATGGTAGCTGGTGTTGTAAAGGATTTTCCAAATATAGCAGACTCTGTTTCAAATGTTGTAATAACAAAAGAAAATGATATTATAATTGAAACAGTAATTGATGTAACAAAAGAAACAGTTATAAAAGATGTATCTGCTAAATTACAATCTAAAATTAAAAAAGCTGTAAAAGAAGCAACAGATTTAGATATAAAATATGTAAATGTTAGAGTAAGAAATGCTACTGCTATGGTACAAAAAGCTACTAAAGAAGAAAAGAAAGTTGATGTAGAAAAGAAAGAAGAATCAAATAAGGAAGAAGTTAAAACAAAGCTACAAACAAAGAAACAAGACAAATAAGAAAGGAAGTTTAATATAAATGGAAGATTTAAAAAAATTTATAAGTAAATATTGGGGTGCACTAGTAGGTGGAATTATAGCTTTAATATTAGCTTGTACAGGACTATATAGACTAATTGTTGGTATAGTTTTGGTATTTATTGGAGCATGGGCAGGAAATTATTTTCAACATAATAAGGACAAAGTAAAAACTAATTTAAAAAAATATATTGACAAGATGTAAAAGAGGTAGAAATGAATAGGTCAAAGACTAGAGAAGAATCATTTAAATTATTATACAGCATGCAAGTTTTAAAAGATGTAGACATATCAGAGCAAATAAATTTATTTATAGAAGAAGAAAACATAGTAGACAGCGAAGCAATAAGTTATATGAATGACATTATTAAAGGTATTAAGGAAAATGAAAAAGATATAGAAAAAAAGATTGAAGAGAATATAAAAAAAGATTGGACTATATCTAGAATATCTAAGATTGATTTGACTTTGCTTAAATTAGGTATATATGAGATATTATATTCAAAATTACCTTATAAAGTCGTTATAAACGAAGTTGTTGAACTAGCTAAAAATTATGGAGATGATACTTCAAAGTCATTTGTAAATGGCGTATTAGCAAGTATAGTAAAAAAATACATAAATGAAGAGTAATATTAAAAAGAAAGTAAATTAGAAATAAATGGATATAAAGCCGATTACTGTAGAAGAGTTAAATAAATACATAAAAAATAAAATAGATGGTGATGAATTTTTAAATAATGTATATGTAAAAGGAGAAATATCAAATTTTAAATTACATTATACAGGACACATGTATTTTACTCTAAAAGATGAAAAATCACTTATAAAATGTATTATGTTTAAAAGTTATACTGGATATTTAAATTTTATGCCCAAGGACGGAATGAAAGTTTGCGTCTTGGGCTCTGTTTCCGTGTTTGAAAGAGATGGTGTTTATCAAATCTATGTAAAAGCAATGAAGCAAGACGGAATTGGATCTTTATATGAAGCTTATGAAAAGATGAAAGCAAAATTAGAGCAAGAGGGATTATTTGATGAAACACACAAAAAGAAAATTCCAATGTATCCTAAAACTATAGGAGTGCTTACATCATCAACAGGAGCAGTTATTAGGGATATAATAAATGTATCAACTAGAAGAAATCCAAATGTAAGGATAAGACTTATTCCAGTACCAGTACAAGGTCCAGGAGCTGAAAACGAAATTGTAGTTGGTATAAAGAAAATGAATGAAGAAAAGTTGGCAGATGTTTTAATTATTGGAAGAGGTGGAGGTTCATTAGAAGATTTATGGCCATTTAATGAAGAAGTGTTGGCAAGAGCAATATATGAATCTGAAATTCCAATAATATCAGCAGTAGGACATGAAACAGATTTTACAATAGCGGATTTTGTCGCAGATTTAAGAGCACCAACACCATCTGCAGCAGCTGAACTTGCAGTTCCTAATATTGCAGACTTAAAATACACAATAGATTTATATAATAATAGATTGAAAAACTCTTTAAAGAAAAAAGTTCAATTAATGCAATTGAGATATGAAAAATGTATGACAAGAAGAGTATTTAAAGAACCACTTCAAAAGATAAATGAACATTATATCACATTAGATAATTATGTAAAATTATTAAATACATCAATAACAAATAAATTAAATAAATCTAGAATGCTTTTAAGCGAAAAAGTTACAAAAATAGACGCTTTAAGCCCTATGAAAACAATGGCAAGGGGATACTCTATTACTGAAAAAGATGGAAAGATAATAAAAAAAGCAAATGATTTAAATGTTGGAGATAATATTAGTATAAAATATATTGATGGAACAGCAATAGCCAATGTTGTAGAAAAGAGGTAAGGTTGAAAAAGTAATTGCAATTTTTCAACCAGATATGTGACATAGGAAGGGATGATATTAAATATGAAAGAAGAATTAAGTTTTGAACAGGCAATGACCAATTTAGAAAAAATAGCAGATGAACTTGAAAAAGATGATTTGGATTTAGATACATCTGTTAAAAAGTTTGAAGAAGGAATGGAACTTTCTAAAAAATGTAATGAAATTTTACAAAAAGCTGAAAAGAAGATAACCATTCTTATAGATGGTGAAGAAAAGGACTTTTCTGTTAAAAATGATGATTAAAAAATTGTATTGAAATTATTCGAAAATGAAGATTAGGAGAAATGTTATGAAAGATATTGATATTGCAAGAAATATAAAACTAAAGAGAATAACAGAAATAACAGATAAGTTAGGAATTCCAGAAGAATATATAGAGCAGTATGGAAAGTATAAAGCAAAAATATCAATAGACTATTTTGAAAAGTTAAAAAACAAAAAAGAAGGAAAACTTATTTTAGTTACAGCAATAAATCCTACACCATTAGGAGAAGGAAAAACAACAACAGCTATAGGATTATCAGATGGACTTAATAAAATTGGAAAAAATTCAATTTTAGCATTAAGAGAACCATCATTAGGTCCTGTATTTGGAGTAAAAGGTGGAGCAACAGGTGGTGGATATTCACAAGTAGCTCCTATGGAAGATATCAATTTACACTTTACTGGTGATATTCATGCAATAACAACAGCAAACAATCTCCTAAGTGCAATAATTGATAATCATATATTCCAAGGAAACGAACTTCAAATAGAGAAAGTAACTTGGAAAAGATGTGTTGATTTAAATGATAGAGCATTAAGAAAAGTACAGATAGGACTTTCAGGAGAGAAAAATTTAGTTCCAAGAGAAGACGGATTTGATATAACTGTTGCATCAGAGATAATGGCAATACTTTGCCTATCAAAAGATATTCGTGATTTAAAAAGAAGACTAGGAAATATAATAGTCGGATATAATAAAGAAGGAAAAGAAGTTACGTGTAAAGATTTAAAAGCTGATGGAAGCTTAACTGTAATTTTAAAAGATGCTTTAAATCCTAATATTGTGCAAACATTAGAACATAATCCTGCAATTATTCATGGAGGACCTTTTGCAAATATTGCACATGG
This sequence comes from uncultured Clostridia bacterium, assembly GCA_947624715.1. The sequence continues at coordinate 1,113 of CANQLO010000022.1, read as the reverse complement.
TTGCAATAGTATTATAGCAACAAAAATGGCAAGAAAACTGGGTGATTACGTTGTAACTGAAGCAGGATTTGGTGCAGACTTAGGAGCAGAAAAATTCTTGAATATTAAATGCAGAAATATGGGAATATCTCCAGACTGTGTTGTTATAGTAGCAACAATGAAAGCACTAAAATATCATGGTGGCGCAACTAAAGATGAAGCGTCTAATAAAAATATAGAAGCCTTGAAAGTAGGAATTAATAATCTTGTAAAGCATATTGAAAACATCAAGAGTTTTGGTGTAAATCCAATAGTTGCTATAAATAAATACGAAAGTGATTTTGAAGAAGAAATAAAAATATTAGAAGAATATATGAATAAAGAAGATGTCGGATATAGCTTGTTAGAAAACTGGGCAAAAGGTGGAGAAGGAGCAGTTGATTTAGCTGAAAAAGTAGTTAAATTATGTGATAAACCTCATACTTTCAAAAATACATACGAGCTAGGAGACAGTACAAAAACAAAAATAGAAAAAGTTGCAAAAGTAATATATGGAGCAGAAGGAGTAGAATATACAGAAAAAGCAGAGAAGCAAATAAGCAAAATAGGAAACGTAAATATGCCTATATGCATTGCAAAAACACAATATTCACTTTCAGATGATCCTAAAAACTTATTATGTGATAAGCCATTTAAAATAACAGTAAATTCAGTAGAATTAAAAGCAGGAGCTGAGTTTATAGTTGTAAAAACAGGAAAAATAATGACAATGCCTGGACTTCCAAAGAAACCTGCCGCAGAGAGCATAGATTTAGATGAAAATAATAATATAATTGGAATTTTTTAAATAAAATAAAAACTAGAATAGATTAAAGTTTTTGTCCTTGTTGTCGCTAAGTTTTGCTTCGCAAACTTGCTCCATTCGCGCTTCGCTTGGTCGCTACGCGGACTGCAAACTTTAATCTATTTTAGTTTTATGTATATATTAACCTTTTTTGGAAAAAATAACTTCCAAGGAAAGGTTATTTTTATGTATACTTTTCTACAAAGAAAGGACTTAGTTTGAAAGAATTAGTAAGAAAATTAAAACCAAAATAATAAAAAAGGGCATAGTTCCCCCTTACCCCCAGAAAT